>JAWAQC010000030.1:0-7140 GCA_038894115.1 Candidatus Woesearchaeota archaeon
TCTTTCTGTCTTTTCTCTTTTTTAATGGCCTCTTTTCGTGTATCACAAAACAAAGCAAAATTCAAAAAGAACACATCGATGGTATCTAGCACAGCACTAAAAAAACAGCATTATTCACCCTTACCCCAGCGCTCTAAAAAAAGTCCAAGCAATTCTGCAAAGGCTATCCCCCATAACCAGCCTAAGAAACGACTTCTCTCTTCACAACAGGTACAAAAACACTCTACACAAGGTAGCTCTTTTTCTTCCAAAGCGCATGTCTTTGAACCCAAAACAACGAATTCACAAAGCAAGGAACTTGCTTCTATTCCCTTACGTTTTTATGTTTATGGTCATCCTAATATTACAGCAGCGCATAAGACAACGCTTGAATTTACTAAAGAAAGTACGCTTACGCTACAAGGTGATTGTATTGTTGGTGTTCGCGCAACAGGTGATTTTACCTTATTTTCAGGCATCAAGGGGAAAATGCTTTGCACCTTTGGCAATGAAGCAATTGTAGGATATGCTAACCCCTCTTTTTCTCATGAGCATGAGCTTGTTATACGAAAATCTGATTTTTTGTCATCACGAACATTTCTTATCAAAGCCAACAAGGCAGCGTTTGATTTACCCCTTGAATTAAAAGCAAAATTGCGCCATTCATCAACAAAACTTCCTGTTCGTTTTCTCCCTATCCACCTTAAAGCTGTTTTTTTTGATTTTGATGGAACTCTTGAAGATTGGCAAATCACTAATGAGCCAACACGATCTTGGATTTATGATACCCTTGCAGCAATGGCTAACATTAGCATTTCAGAAGCAATGCATTATTGGGAAAAGGCTAAACAGGTTTATCTTGCTAAACAAACCATGGAAAAATATGATCGGCGTTGTTGGTTTAGGAAATTCTTTACCATTACGAATACTCCTGTTAGTGAGGATGAAATCCAGCGCTTGGCTGATGCCTATTGGAAGCTGCGTGCTGACCATGCTGTTTTGTATCCTTATGCACGCGAAGTATTGCTTGCTCTTAAGAAAAAATATAAGGTCTGTTTACTTTCAGACTCAGATGGCAGTAAAAAATACAAATATGATAGGCTAAAGCAGTTTAATCTTCTTGATCTTTTTGATGCAATTATTCTTGGCGACGATGTTGGTGTAAATAAGCCTCATGAGCATTTTTTTCTTGCTGCATGTAAAGCAATTAAAGTAAAGCCCTATGAATGTATGATGGTGGGTGATGATCCCTATCGTGATTTGTCAACAGCAAAACTGCTAGGCATGACAACGCTTTGGATAAAGCATGGCAATACCCAGCTTGCATATCCTAATACTCCTTGGTATGTCGATTATAGTCTTCTTCATCTTGCAGAGGTTGAAAGCATTGCAAAGGAGCTTGAGCAATAAAGAAGTGAGGCAATTTATCCTTACCGTAGCAACGTATGGGTTTGTTCTAACAAAAAAAGATACAGTGCAATTTGCTGAAACTGTTTTTGGTAATAAACCGTACTGCTATTATCTTATTAATCAGCAGCCAGCATTTTTTCTTTTTGAGCAAAACTTACTTGTTCCCCATCTTTTCTTGATTCATCAAGGTCGTATGCAGTTGCCTTTGGTTGTTGTAGATTTAGGTGCTGTTCCCTTTGTCCTTAACGGTGCAGACATTATGCGTCCAGGAATTGTTTCCACTGACTTTTTTACAAGAAACGCACTTGTAGCCATTGCTGCCATCCCCCAGAATGTTTCAGCAGAAAAAACAGGTACTACTAAAGCTATTGCTGTTGGCAAAGCATTAGTTTCTTCTGAAGAACTTACAACGTTTGAAAAAGGAAGATGTATCCAGACACTTCACTATGTAGGCGATGCATTCTGGAATGTATCTCATTAATTCTTATATTGCTTTTTGTTTACGATTAAGAGTTTTCTAGTGTATGGAGATGGGTTACTATTTGGATTGCTATTAGAACATTACTAGAAAGAGTGGTAAAAAAAGAGGTAAGGGAAAAAAACTTGTTTTGGTGTTTAGCAGGAAAACAATCCTCTTGTTTAATCCTTGGATATGTTTTCCGTATTAAATCCCTGCTTCTTTTTTAAGAAATTTTGCTTTGTCTACTTGTTCCCATGAAAATTCAGGTTCAGCCCTGCCAAAATGGCCAAACCTTGCAGTTTCTTTATAGATAGGTCTTCGCAAGTTTAATTCTTCAATAATTCGTGAAGGTGTTAAAGGAAAATGCTTGCGAATTAATGCAACAATTGCTGCTTCACTTATTTTTCCTGTGCCAAAAGTATCTACGTAAATTGAAACAGGTTCAGGTCTTCCAATTGCATAGGAAAGCTGGATTTCGCATTTTTGTGCAATTCCTGCAGCTACAATGTTTTTTGCAATATACCGTGCTGCATATGCACCTGAGCGGTCAACTTTGGTGGGGTCCTTGCCTGAAAATGCTCCTCCACCATGCCTTCCAATTCCACCATAGGTATCAACAATAATTTTTCTTCCTGTAACTCCTGCATCTGCAACAGGGCCACCAATCACAAATTTTCCTGTGGGATTTACCCATATTTTAGTATGTTGGTCCATCAGATGACCACAGACAGGGGTTATTATATGTTTAATTATATCAGTATGGATTTGTTCTTGGGTAACATCCGGGTCGTGATGCACAGAAACAACAATTGCATCAATCCGCTTGATTTTTCCATCGTGGTATTCAACGGTAACTTGGCTTTTTCCATCTGGTCGTAAATAAGGAATTTCCTGATTGCGCCTTGCCAATGATATCTTTTTTGTAAGTTTATGGGCTAGTACGATTGGAAGAGGCATGAGTTCCTCAGTTTCATTGGTGGCAAACCCAAACATCATTCCTTGGTCTCCAGCACCAATTTCTTTTTTATCTTGGGTTTCAACACCTTGGGCAATGTCAGGTGATTGCTCTGATATTGAGGTGAGCACACCGCAGGTCTTATAATCTAACCCATAATCAGGATTGTCATAGCCGATGTCTTTTAAGGTTTCACGCACCACTTGCTGCATGTCAATATATCCTTTTGTTGTGAGTTCTCCTGCAACTAAAACAAACCCTGTTTTTGTAAGGCATTCAATTGCTACTTTTGCATATCGATCAACACTTAAGGCAGCATCTAAAATTGCATCAGAAATCTGGTCACAAACCTTGTCAGGATGCCCTTCAGTAACTGATTCAGAGGTTAAATAGTAGATCCCTTTATTGTTCATGGTTTCACCTTTTTTATTCTTCGGTTTTCTTTACCGATCATGTTTTTTGCTTTATATATTATTTTGACAAGATTATTCACATGGGAATATTTTTCTACGATTAATACCTCACCTTGATAATTCTTGCTTTTAATTTTATCTTTTACATTATCCTTTACTTCCCATCTATAGAGTAATATTCTTACTTTATTTTTTCTTTTCATTTTATTTCGTATTTTTTGTGTTATTATGGTTGCTTTCTGTTCTTTAAGCTTTTTTTCCAGTCTAATTTTTTACAATCTCGCAGGAAGTGCTTCCTTAGATTGGGGTTTCTCATAAAAACTTATGTTTTCTCATAAAAAGTTTTATATACGGGAACTCGTTTTTTTGTAGTTCTTGGCTCTTACATTCGAGCTTTGATACCAATTTTTTAGATAATAAGGATGAAGTTTAAGATAAAATAGTTTAAAATAAAATAACTTTTTATCTTGTCTATCCATTATTTGTAGGAGTGTACGCCTTTTCATAATGTCCGTATTGTTGATTGATTCATTGATTGCTGAAGTTATGTTGATTGATGGTGTTATGAAGGTATACCCCTATTTTCCTGATAAGTATTTTTTAGTGAACTTCAATGCCAGCAAAAAAAAAAGAAAATAAAACTTTAGCACAACATTCCTCATCAGCAATAGATCCAGCACTTTTTTCTCTTTATTTAAAACTCCATCCTTATGAACAAAAGCTTCTTGTTCTTTTTCATGAAGCACTTTCATCAAGCGCATCTTCCTCTGGTACACCTTCCTCTGCAGTAGCGTCTGCTTCTTCACATCGGTTTTTATTTGATGATTTAGATTTTAGCCGTGTAGGGCTCTTAGAAATTGAAGCAAAGCGTGCATTGCAATGGCTTGAAAATAAAAACCTTGTCCATGTTACTAAAGAGCGATACCAGGTTATCGAACTGGGTCCTTTAGGTATTGCTTATGCTCAAAAAAAGCTTCCTGAAGTTCGCCTATGTCTTGGGCTTCTTAGCAAAAGGCAGCAAGACCAACATACAGCAACCTTTACGCAAGAAGAGTTAACAGCAATTGGAAGCCTTGATCCTGATGAAATTTCAATCGTCTTAGGGATTGGGACTAAAGTTGGTTTTCTTGAACGTAATCAGCGTTCTTTTGTTGTTCGCTATGCAAAGGTAGAAGAGTTCATCAATGCTCCAGTCCAAGCTCTTCTTGAACGTCTTTATGCTAGCATCCAGGAAAACAATCCCTCCAAAAAACACCAAGAACATCCTGCTAAAAGTGTGTTCTCTGAGTTTGAATATTCAACGTTTAGCGTAGATGAACAGCAGATTATTGAAGAGCTCTTAAAACGTAAGCAGATTCTTTTTAAACATCAAAAACTGCGTTTATGGGTTGAGCCTGCATCTCAGGCTTTATCCCTTGCATCCTATGCCCGCACTGCAGGTCATGCGCTTATTGAAACCATTACTCCACAACTCATTAAAGAAAAAGCATGGGTTGGCAAGCACTTTCGTGCGTATGATGTTCGCAGTGCGCTTCCGCAGCGCTATGGTGGAAGAAGGCATTTTGTTAATGAAGCGATACGGGCTATTAAAAGTATTTGGCTGGAGATGGGATTTGTAGAAATGAAAGGCAGTATTGTGCAAACTGCGTTTTGGGATTTAGATGCATTATATGTTCCTCAAGATCATCCAGCTCGAGCAATGCAAGATACGTTTTATCTTAAAGCTCCAAATAAAGGAAATCTTCCACCATTGAAAGCAACGATTAAAGAAATTCATGAGAGTGGTGGAAAAACTGGAAGTCTGGGTTGGAGAACGCCTTGGTCTGAAGAAGAAGCAAGTAAACTACTTTTACGTACCCATACCACTGTATTGTCAGCTCAAATGCTTGCGAATCTTAAAGGGACATTAACGATTCCTGGTAAATATTTTTGTATTGGCAAAGTTTTTCGCAACGAAACGCTTGACTGGAAGCATCTTTTTGAATTTGACCAAGTTGAAGGGATCGTTATTGGTCAGCAGGTCACCCTAGGTCAATTAAAAGGTTACTTATCCTTGTTTTATGGAAAACTGGGCTTTAAAGCTGTCCGGATGAGACCCGCGCATTTTCCCTATACAGAACCCTCTATGGAAATTGAAGTGCTGCATCCCAAAGGCAAATGGATCGAATTGGGTGGTGCAGGGATTTTTAGGCCAGAAGTTACTGCAGGATTAATGGGTAAAGAAATCCCTGTTTTAGCTTGGGGGTTAGGATTAGCCCGGATTATTAGTTTATATTACCATCTTGATGACATTCGTGACCTCTATAAAAACGATGTAAAACAGCTTCGACAAATGCACCTGTGGATGCGTTAATCTTATGGTGAGGGTTTTTGATTATGGAATCTCCTGCTTAATCAAGAGGGATAGTTTATGACAATTATGCGGATTAATCTTCAGGACCTTGAAGCATATTTAGGAAAAAAAGTATCGCTTGAAAAGCTTAAAGAAAGTATCAGTATGCTTGGAACTGATTTAGATAGCATTGAAGGCGATGAAATTATTGTTGAAATTTTTCCTAATCGTCCTGACCTTTTGTCATTTCAGGGATTTGCCCGTGCAATCGCTGCCTTTTTAAACATTAAACCAGGGCTGCGTATTTATGATGTTGATACCTCACAACTTTCTACTTATCGCGTTGAGGTTGATGTTTCTGTACGCTATGTACGTCCGTATACTGCTTGTGCCATTGTTAAAGGTATTGAATGCACCCCCAAAGTGCTTGAAGAGCTTATTGATATGCAAGAAAAATTGCATTTAAGTTTTGGTAGAGACCGCAAGCGTGTTGCAATAGGGATTTATCCGCTAGAAAAATTTACCTTACCGATTCGTTATTGTGCTCGTCGTCCTGAACAGATAGTGTTTACTCCTTTAGATTGGTCCTCTCCAAAACCTGCAAAAGAGATTTTGGAACACCATCCAGCTGGAAAAAAATATGGTCATTTGCTTGCAAAAGCTTCAATGTATCCTGTCTTTGAAGATGCACAAGGAAAGATCTTGTCGATGCCTCCTATTATTAATAGTCAAGAAACCGGACGAGTTACAACCAAAACTCGTGAGCTTTTTATTGAATGTTCTGGGCACCACCTTGTTGTTGTTGAGCAAGCGCTAGCGATGATTACCTCAGCACTTGCTGATAAAGGAGCAAAACTTTATGCGATGTCTGTTGAATACCCTGATACCCAACGCATCACTCCTGATTTACGTCCAAGGACGATTCGGGTCAAACAGCAGTTAGTGCAAAGCATTCTTGGTAACGATTTTTTAGAAATTGGAGACCTTCTTGGAAAAATGGGGATGAGCCAAATTGAAAAAAGTCAAGACGCATTCTTGGTTCAATACCCTGCCTACCGCACTGATATTTTGCATCCGATTGATATTGTTGAGGACCTTGCTATTGCCTATGGCTACCAGCAAATTCCTGAGGAATTGCCAAGCTTTGCAACAATAGGTCAGGAGGATCCACTTGAGCGATTCAAGCATCAGCTTGCCGAGCATTTTGTAGGGTTTGGGATGATTGAAACAAGTACCTATCATCTCTTGCCGTATGGTGCTCAAAGTCAGCAGATGCTGCTGTCTGACTTTCAAGAAATTGAACTTGCAGACAGCAAAACAGAATATACTTGTTTACGCCAATGGCTTTTGCCCTGCTTGGTACAGGTTGCAAAGGCAAATACCCATCATGAGTATCCGCAATCTTTTTTTGAGATAGGGACTTGCTTTTTCCCTAATCCCAACCATGATGAAAAAATAGGTCAGGAAGAAAAATGCGCGTTATTGTTGGCACCAGGAAACTACACTGACCTTAGGCAAATCTTGGACAACCTTTTTTTAAAATTGCGCTTGCCTGTAGAATATCAAGAGCATACTCATCCTTCCTTTATTC
>JAWAQC010000031.1:0-6974 GCA_038894115.1 Candidatus Woesearchaeota archaeon
GCAAGACCGTATCCCAACACCAACTAGCAAAATGGTGTGATGCATCGATTATTGTTTACGTAGGCTGCGGTGAGCGTGGCAACGAAATGACTGACGTTCTGACTGAATTTCCTCACCTTACTGACCCTAAATCAGGAAAACCGTTGATTAACCGTACCGTACTAATTGCAAACACGTCAAACATGCCCGTAGCTGCACGAGAAGCAAGCGTCTATACCGGCATCACGATTGCCGAGTATTTTCGGGACATGGGCTATGATGTCGCATTAATGGCAGATTCAACAAGCAGATGGGCAGAAGCAATGAGAGAAATCTCCTCTCGTCTTGAAGAAATGCCAGGAGAAGAAGGGTATCCTGCATACCTCTCAACACGTCTTGCTGAGTTCTATGAACGTGCAGGACGAGTTATCCCCCTTGCAGCCGGCGAAATGGGATCAAAAAAAGCACTGGACTCAAAAAAGCAAAAATCCCAAGACAAGCAAGGTGAAGAAAAAGTACTTGTCGGCTCGGTATCAGTCATTGGAGCAGTTAGCCCTCCTGGAGGAGACTTTTCAGAGCCTGTAACCCAAGGTACGCTTCGCGTCACTAAAGCATTTTGGGCACTTGACGCAAAGCTGGCACAGCGCCGTCATTTTCCCTCTATTAATTGGCTATTGTCTTACTCCTTGTACAAAGAAAATTTAAGCCCATGGTTCAAAGCCAATGTCGCTGCAGATTGGGATGAAACCGTGAATCGGATTGCATCATTACTGCAAGAAGAGGACAAACTCATGGAAATTGTCCAGCTTGTTGGCAGTGATGCACTTCCACAAAAACAGCAGCTGCTCTTAGAAAGCGCACGATTAGTGCGAGAATTCGTGTTGCAGCAAAACGCATTTCATGAAATTGACACCTACTCTGAGCTGCAAAAAACCTACCTGCTGATGAAAACCATCCTCTTTTACTACGACAGCAGTTTGCAGGCGATGGAAAAAGGAGCACGGCCAAGCGAGCTGCTCAAAATTCCTGCAAAAGATGCTATAGCCAATGCAAAATTCGAAAAAGACTACAAGAAACTGCTTGAAAAAGTGAAAGCAGACATTGAAAAGCAAATCAGCGCAGCATTTTAAGATCTTTTACTCTTCTAGTCGGATGATAGTTTACGATGAGGTATCCAAGGACGAGCAAAAGAAAATGAAAAAGAAGAGTATCCGGATGGAAACTTGGTAAAAGGGAAAACGAATCAAACAAGCAAAAACGATGAGAAAAAATCCAAATAGGTGCATCGCCATGAAAGAATACAAAACGATCACACGAATTGCAGGCCCATTAATGTTTGTTGAAAAAACCCACGATGTAGGATACGGTGAATTGGTAAGTATCAAACTCGAAGATGGGTCAATTAAAAATGGGCAGGTGCTGGACACTTCACAAGAGATGGTTGTTGTCCAAGTGTTTGAAGGCACCAGTGGAATCAGTAAGAACGCAAGTGTTAAATTTTTAGGACAAACAATTAAATTAGGGGTCTCTGCAGATATGCTTGGAAGAATCCTCAACGGTGCTGGAAAGCCGATCGATAAAGGACCTCAAATCATTCCTGAAAAACAGATGGATATTATTGGGGCTGCAATCAACCCCTATTCCCGGCAAAATCCCGCTGACTTTATCCAGACAGGAATTTCAACCATCGATGCGACCAATACCCTTGTCCGAGGACAAAAACTCCCTATTTTCTCAGGCTCTGGATTGCCCCACAATGAAATCGCACTGCAAATTGCACGACAAGCAAAAGTCATCGGCCAAAAAGAAGGGTTTGTCGTCATCTTTGCAGCAATGGGCATTACCAACGAGGAAGCACAATATTTTATGAGAGACTTTGAAGAAACAGGAGCATTAAAACGCAGCGTTGTGTTTTTGAATTTAGCTGACGACCCAGCGGTCGAGCGCCTGGTTACGCCCCGCATGGCATTAACTGCTGCAGAATATTTTGCCTTTGAAAAAGGCATGCATGTACTGGTAATCCTTACGGATATGACCAATTATTGCGAATCATTACGTGAAATTGGCGCTGCACGAGAAGAAATCCCTGGAAGGCGAGGCTATCCTGGCTACATGTATACTGACCTTGCCATGATTTACGAGCGTGCGGGGATGATTAAAGGCAAAAAAGGGTCGGTAACGCAAATTCCTATCTTAACCATGATCGGTGATGACATTACCCATCCCATCCCTGACCTTACCGGCTATATCACCGAAGGTCAAATCGTCCTGAGCAGAGAACTGCACCGAAAAGGAATCTATCCTCCGGTCGACATTTTGCCATCATTATCTCGATTAATGAACGCAGGGATAGGGAAAGAGAAAACCAGAGAAGACCACAAGCAAGTCTCTGATCAGCTGTATGCAAACTATGCTGAAGGAAGAGATTTGCGAGGTCTTGTTGCCATTGTTGGTGAAGAAGCGCTAAGCGAACGCGATAAGCGACTACTTAAGTTTGCTGAAATCTTTGAGCAACAATTTGTCAAGCAAGGAAAACATGAGGACCGTAGCATCACAGAGACACTTAATTTATCATGGAAACTACTTACAGCATTCCCTGAACATGAACTTACCAGAATCAGCCCAGAACTCAAAAAACGGTATTACCACGAAGCAAAAAACAAAGCATAATCAAAAGCACAGTTCCTTGAAAAACAAAGAAACGCCTAAAGCAAAAAAAGCACACCGACCAACGAACAACCATGGCAGATATAAAACCAACACGATCAGAGCTCATCAAGCTCAAAAAGAAAATCAAGCTTGCTCACGCAGGGCATAGGCTGCTGAAAAAAAAGCGCGATGGACTAATTATGGAATTTTTTGAGCTGATGAAAAAAGCAAAATCCCAAAAAGAAGAGCTAACCAAAGCGTATGTCCAGGCGCTGGAAAAAATGAACCTTGCACGAATCCTTAACAGCGATATTGAAATTAGTGCAATCGCATTGGCAATCCACCAAATGCCTGAAATTGAGATTGAGAAAAAAAATTTAGTGGGTGTCTTTGTCCCAAAAATCAGCAAAAAACAAAGCATGATTAAAACCAGTATTGAACGTGGAATGGGATTATACAATTCAGCTGCAATTGATGAAGCAGCAAGCGCCTATGAAGAGCTTGTCGAAAAAATTATTCTTGCAGCTGAAGCAGAAACTGCAATGAGAAGGATCCTTGAAGAGATAGAAAAAACCAAACGCAGAGTCAATGCCTTAGAATTTGAAGTCATCCCAAAACTCAAGCAACAAGCAGTGTTTATTAGCATGCGCCTTGAAGAGATGGAACGTGAAAGTTTTGTACGGTTAAAACGTATCAAGGGAAAATAAAGACCCGTGCACTTAGTCTTAAAAAAGAGAAGTTCTCGACACTGGAAGCAATCAAAAAAAACATCGTGCGTTTTCTTGCATTTGGCTGTTCTAAAGTCGAAGATACAGGAAGGAACCAAGGAACAAAGGATGGAGCAAACCGTCTAAAAACCAGAAAAAGGTGATGAAAAAAGAAGGTTTATAAAGAGCAAGCATTACCTATTTAAAAGTAAAGACATTTTTATGTTGACCCCATACAACGAAAATCAGAAATTCAAAAAACAAGGAAAGGAAAAAAAAGTATCATCAAAAGCAGCATCTTGAAGAGCGACTGGAGTTCTTGCCTGCAATGCAGTAGGGGGACCTGCCCCATCCGGGGACCAACAAAAGTGTAAAGCAATGCGCACATTGCCAGACGAAAGGAGCGAGTGCTTGCGCTAGCAAGCACGATGCTGCTGGTAAGACAAAATCCAAAAAACATGCAAAAGAAAAGTATAGGAAAAAATATAAGCATGAGGAGTCTTCTAAAAAAGAGGAGGTATTGTAATGAATGATCCACTCATCAGCAATGCGTTTGTCACATCAGGCGCATATCGTGACTTGATAGTGCCAAAACTAATTGCATCAGGAAAATCATTAACACCCTTTTACATTAATGCTGAAAAGCTTTGCCCAGGAATTGAACAAGCACTAAAAGCATATGACCAAGCACAAAAGAAAAAGAAAAACCAGGTCAATGCACATCTGATCATTGAACATAGTCTGCATGCTGTAGCGTTTGATGCCACATTTAGAGAAATCATACTCCATATGGCTGACGTGATTTGGGAAATCAATGAAGAGTATCTGATGGCAAATCCTGCGCATAAAATGTTGGTGATAACAGGTGGAGAGCGAAGAGACTGGGTATTTAGCGCACCCTTAGCAAAGGTACTAGATGCAAGTCATATTCTTTTTTATAAACCACGGTCGCTTGGATATGAAGACCAATATCAGTACGCATTCTACAATGGCAGAATGCAGTATTTTAATCAAAACACAAGTTTTGCCAAGAGTGGATATTATGGAATCCATGTTACAGATATGATCACAAAAGGGTCAAGTTTGTATGACACCACGAATGGACAGCAGCCCACAGGATGGTTAGCGCAGGCAGCAGCATTTGAGTTACCGATTCCGCAAGTCGTAAGTGTAGTTTCTAGAAAACAAGGTGGTGAAGAGCATTTAGCACGCTTTGGCATCCCCACCTATGCATTTGTAACGATTGACGAAGCATTTCTGCAAAAACACTCAAAAGACCCAGAGCAAGCGATTGCATACCTTAATGACGAGGAAACCTGGACAAAACAATACCTCATAAAAAATGGAATAGAATGTCTCCTTGAATATTTTAATCCTGAGAGCAAGGATATTGCAAAAGGAATAAAATTTTTCCAGCACTATAAAGAATGGTTACAGCATGCAGAGCTATTACCAAAACTAGAAAAAGCAGTAAGCCAAGAATATAAAATAGCGTTGGAACAAATAATCGCTCTTGAAAAACAATAATCTCTTTGTAAGAAGCGTCAAGAGCTCCTGCAACAAGCAACGCAAGAAGTATTCTCAAAAAAAAGGCACGCAAGGGAAAACAAAGCGCAAAGAAAAACAAAAAAAAGGTGAAAACGATGGAAACCCCCATACAAAAGCAGAACAAAAACGAGGTTCCTGGAAAACAGTCAATTGATGTGCTCATTGATGGGATTTATGAAAAGCAATCTCCGCTTTGCATCACTATTGTACCTCCAACAAACCGAGAATATTGGGACCAAAACCAAGCTTCTTGGAAAATCCCCCACTATCAAGAACTTCTAGCGTATAACCAAGAAATAATCGCCCAAGTTGCGCCGATAGTGCCTGCACTTGCATTTGACCTTAATGCATACCTTTCTTTAGGGAGTGAAGGGATGCAAGCACTTGCAGAAAGTATCCAATATGCAAAAACACAAGGAGTAAGCATTATGCTTAACACAAACATTTCGCCTGGAGATGATGAGACTGCACAACAACTTGCAAAAACATTTGTTTCGTATCCTACGAACCTTCAGCAGGATTCTAATCAAAGCCAAAAATCATGGACTGCAGATTTTATTACAATTACTCCCTACCCCTCCTTAAAAGGAGTTAGTGCTATTGCAAAAGTCGCAACAGAGTATAAAAAAGGAATCTTTACAACAGTACTTACAGAGGATACCAGCATCCTTAATCTTCAACGAAGCCGTGTGATTCCAACAGCACTTGAGCAGGAAGCATATTTTGAAATGCTGGGGAAAGAAACCGAAAGCATCTTTCTGTATGAACGGATCGCACTTGGCAACCAAAGGGTTGAACCAAAAGCATATGGAACCCATGGCTATACCAACATCGGTGCTCAAATAGCCTTAACAACTCAAGAGGAAATGCGAACATTGCGGGCGTTGATGTACGATAGTTATTTTTTGATTTCGGATAAAACCCTCCCGCAAACCCTTAAGGACCAAACAAAAAAAGCCATTCTTGCAGAAGCATTCAAAGATGATGGAACAGGAGCATTGATACTGATGTCTTCTGAAATCCTTGTTACACCCACCGCTACCAGCCAGAAGGAAGTGCCCCTCCCCCTCACACCTGCCAACGTGAATGCTATAAACGAGAGGTTACGCCAATACCATGACAGCCTTACAAAAGGATTAGAAGAGCACAACAAATATCCTCTTCAGCAAGAATACCGGCCACTTCCCCATTTATGGTAAACAAAGGAAAAAGTGGGCAAAATGGTTGCTGGGTCTGAGAAGAGGTGCGTAGGAAGACCTTTTCAAGCAAAGCAGGAATAAAAAGAACAATGGCAAAGCAAGACGATGCTCCAATACACCTGCAACCCTTACAAACGCTCCTCTTACACTATATTCCTAGAGGAGGAAATAGGAAAAAAGTAGGGCAAAGTAAAGTCCATAGGCAAGGAGTCTATGAAGGAGTCATCCCCTATATTTCAGACAATCTGCTATACTCCTACGCAGCCAGCTATGCACTGCCTAATGAAGCAATGCAAGCAGTACGAGCTCCTGGTAATCTACAACCACTCCTACGCGCATTCGAGCAGCTTTCATTGTTACCATCGGTAGAAAAAACAATAAACCAAGCAATCCGTCGCTCTACGCCGCTTTCGGTAGAAGAGCTAACCCACATCGTGCAGGAATATTACCCTTCCCTCTATGTTCCAGGAAGGCTAAGCACAATAATAATGAATATGGCAAAGGTCTTGCCCTTAAAAGAAACAAGGCAAACCCATGATGACTATCAAGCAGTACCTTACACCCTGCGCAATCCCTTCTCTCCAAACCAGACGATTATGCTTGAATCTTTTTTGGAAGAATCCCCACGGTTTGGCAAGTATCATGTACGCAAGGAATTTTTGCCACCAAACATTGAGCAAATCTTTTTTGCTGCTGACGAACTGGTATTTGGCTGGCAGGAAATTCTTCCATCCTATTACATTCCCCGAACCCCTAAAGAAAATGTTAACCACGTGCATATTCTTTATAAAAAAACTGTTCCTTCGTCATTGCTGATGAGCATTGAAAAAGAAATAGAAAACTTAGATTTAAGGGATTTTGTTAAGAAAAGTGAAATTGAAAAAATTAAACT
>JAWAQC010000032.1:0-6918 GCA_038894115.1 Candidatus Woesearchaeota archaeon
GGTTTGGCTGTTTTTTTTCTTCAAACAGCTGATTAAGATGAGGAAGTGATTGGGTAATAAGATATTCTTTTTCTTTGACAAGTTCAAGAAGCCGTTTAGGATTTGCTGGCACATACACTTTTTTTTTGTCGTTGAAAACAACACTAATCAAGCCTTTATCCTGTAAGCTTTTTAAAAGGTCATAGACATTGATTCTATGAACCTGCGATTTTTTTGTAATTTGCGTAGCTGTTGCATTACCAAGCAAAAGCAGTGCATAATAAACTTTACTCTCATTAAATCCAAGGCCTGCCTCTTGCAGTGCTAGGAGGGGAATATTTTCCATTAACCACGAATAAGAACAAAGAAATAAAAAAATCTTTTTATGTAGTAATAATTATTACTGCATTTTTTTATATAATTAAATACACTAACTAGTAGCAACAAACAAGAACAACAACAAAAGATAAAAAATTATAAATGATGATTATTAGGAAAGAAAAAAGCAGATATGCAAAAAAGTGCGTGAATAAATAGAGGTGTGTAAATGCATGGATTACCTACCTTACCATTTAGTCCAAAATCTTGAACGATGGAAAAACAAAGAGTGGTATCATCAGCGGTTTGACGGTTCCCCGTATTTTCTTTATTTTATTATGGAATCTGAAATTGCCAAAGACCGTGAAAAAAAACAAGGAGGGGACTTTACTGTCCACTATTGCTTTTTTGAGCAAGGCAAAGCTGATTGGTACATCTTACAGGAGGATATAGCAAAAGTCAGCAAGGCTGTAATGGAAGCTGCACAACAAAACAAGAACATAAGCAAGCATTGGATAAAAACATGGTCTACAGTCCAAAAACGATTTTATCCATACTGCAAAGCATTAGCCAAAAAAGATCTTAGCCGACTTTCTGACAAACATCTGCTTGCACTTCATAATGAATTTGCTGATCTTGTGATTGCACGAAACAGCCCAAGCTCACTAATTGATGGATTTGCATTAGGAACTGACGAGTTACTTGCCAAGCTGCTCCAAACCGTTTATGAAAAGCATCGACTAAAAACAAAGATGCGATTTAGTGAACTGTTTTCATCCCTTACTGCGCCAGTACACCTGTCTTTTATCAATGAAGCTGAAGTAAGCCTTTGCCGTGTTGCCCTTAGCTGCAAGAAAGAAGGGCTTACGCAATTGTTTATGCAAAAGACACCATCCCAAATACTGCAGCAAATACAAAAGACAAAAACCTATGCGCTGCTCAAAAAACATCAGCAGAAATATTTTTGGATTCACAATAATTATGTTGAAGCAAAGGTAATCAGTGAAGAAGAATTTATCAAAGAGATACAAGCGCTGGTAAGGCTGGACCTTAAGACCCATCTTAAAAAAATTATGCTGACCCCAAAACACAATGGAGAGAAAAAAAAGCAGTTACTGGCGCAGCTACGCCTTGACCCTTTCCTCAAAACGCTGATTACCATCACCGAAGATTTTACCGCCTGGCAGGATGAAAGAAAAAAATCAACCTTTTGGGTTACCCATTATGGCTCACTGCTGCTTGCTGAACTTGCAAAGCGAGTAAAAATTCCCCTAGAGCTACTCAAATATACCACTGCCCGAGAGCTTGCCCACCACTATCCTACGCTTAATCAAGCAGTGCTCAAAAAGCGTCAGCAAGAATGCGTCCTGTATGCAGACATCAACGGGCATGAAATTGTGCAAGGGAAAAAAGCACAAGTCATACAGAAAGCATTACTTACCAAAAAACACCAAGACAAGATCAATGACTTTCGCGGCTTGTGCGCAATGACCGGCAAAGCAATAGGTAGAGTGGTAGTGCTTAAAAGTGCTAAAGAGATTACCAAAGTAAAGCAAGGAGATATACTTGTTGCGGTAATGACCAGGCCAGATTATGTGCCTGCAATGAAAAAAGTAGCTGCTATTATTACTGATGAAGGTGGTGTTACCAGCCATGCAGCCATTGTCTCCCGTGAGCTTAAAAAGCCCTGCATTATCGGTACAAAAATTGCTACTAAAGTACTCAAGGACAACATGAAAGTAGAGGTAAATGCAAACCATGGATGGGTTAAAATTCTTCAAGAACCCAGTAGCAAATCAGAATAGGGTTGCAATACTTGAGCGTGCAGCGCAGAAATAAAATGGAGGAGTACACCTCCTCTTGGTAATTCTAGTACCATGCTGTTCTACGTAACGCTCTTTGCACCTAGAGCAACATGCTCCCATCTCAGGTTGCAGAAAACGAGACAAACGCAACGCACGGGCATTGCTAAGGCTGCAGAAGCTCAGTATAAGAAGAAACAATACGGTAGGGAAGAGGTTTTTTGGCTGAATCCAGTATCGGCAAGTCCTGCTTGAGAGATGATGTTTACTTTGCACGATCTAGCAAAAACACTCGCCCATAGTTTGCTTTAGCAGTGGCTATTACTTCACGTGGATCATTGGTAATGTAACAAATCTTTTCAGGCTCTACACCCATTGCCCCTGCAATAGATGTATAAGCAGTAGGCTCAGTTTTACTTCCAATTAACGATGAACTAAAATACGCTGCAATGTATTGGTCAAGCCCTACACTAAGAAACCCTTGTTTTGTTGATTCATATTTTCTAAAGGTAAAGACAGCAAGAGATTTCTTTTGTGCTGCCAGTTTTTCAAATGTTGGCTTTACATCATCAAAAACAGGCATGTAATCTGAAGATGGGTATATCCATAGGATGCCACTGCATCATAAGCATGCATAGATGCTAAAAACAACGGATGGTCTTTGCCATAGTGTTCCCTTGCAATTTCACCCTGGATAAAAAGTTCTACGAGATGAATTTGGTGAGGGGTAGTTAAGGGAGAAATCACACCAAGCTCAAGGAGAGGGTGATAGAGTGTATGTAATATTGCTTCTAACTCTGTTGAATTTTTTTGTTGAAGTGATATTGCAAGAGAAAAAACGATGCGAAGTTCCTCTTTAGAGGTTGTTGTCCCCATTACATCAGTAAGATACAGCGTAGAGGGAATTGATGGATTCACCAACCTAAAGATTTCAGGATTTGGAGAAGTATGAACGGGAGAAGTATCAACGGGTTTCATGTTTCATAAGACGGTAAAAAAACAATGCTTTGGACTAGATCCAGGAAAACAACTTAGTAATGAGCAAAAATTTCATCAAGCTCATATTTTGAGACTTTTTTCTTGGAAATAATATTTTTTGAATTCCGCTGCCTATTTTTTTCATCTAACTCGATAAAGAGCGTCTGCCGGTCAGGGTTTTCGTCAAAATCATAATCATCATAATCAGAGGTAATGGGAACCACCTTGTAGACTCGTTTCTTAATCTGGTTTTTCTTTGACAGTTGATGATGTGTTGTTAAGGAGATAATTTTATACTCAATAAGGTATCCAATGTATAAAGAGGTTGACTTGCCTTTTGCCCTTAGGGGTTAAGTAACAAGGATTATAAAAAATGGCAAGAGGGTAGGGAGAGGTGGTAATGGGATGGTTCGCAGAGGGGGAAAAGAACCATAAGAGCGAGGAAGAACCCTACCTTTCTTGCCAATACAATGATGGTAAACATTCAAATATTTAAATCTTTCGCTACTTAACAGTAATACCAATTTTCTTTAAAGATACTCTGCCCCATAAAGTATACTTGTTTTAACGGGTGATTGGAGGAATCAAGAAGCAATAAGCAGTGCTTTTTATAAAAAACCACTGGATAAAAAAATCATAAGATATATATAGTATTTTTAAATCTTTTTTAATTTTTAAAAAATATCAAAAGTTATAAAAGATTAAGAAGGTATAGAAAATAGAGAATATTAGAAATAGAAGGGAGATGACTAATAAAAAGCGGTAGAGTAAAGCAGGAATCAAGAACGGTAAGAAAATAGCCAAGACGAATAAAAAAGAAAAGCATTACACATAACCCTTCTTCTTTGGTGAAAAATCAATGAACGCACTCCAAGAACAATTTGCCCGTTTTTTCATGGAAGCTGCCAAATTGCAAGGAATTCATGACGATGCATTAGTCCAAATTTGGGCAGTTTTATATCTTGAGCCTGAAGAAATCAGCATGGAAGAGCTTGCTGAAATGACAGGATATAGCCTTTCAACAATCAGCATGAAATTAAAGATATTAGAATCCCTTACTCCTCTCAAAAAATACCATAAACCACGAACCAAAAAAATATTCGTGTTTATGGAAAAAGATATTTTGTTTCATGCAAAAGAAGTCCTTACCAAAAAACAAAAAGCATTGATAGAGCTTGGCAAACAACAGCTTCCGAAACTGATTGCACAGGCAATTGCCCAAGAGCAAAACAAAAAATCAAAAGAGAGCAAGCAAGAAGCATTTTTGCGCAAGCGCAAACAGCGCCAAATCCTTGAATCCTATTACACACAACTGTTAGAATTCGAAACGATTTTAGCAAGCATGCTTGCCTTGCTTGATGCTCACCAACAAAAAACAAAAAACCAATAAGAAGCGTACGAGAAAGGAAAAACAATATCAGCGAGAGAGAATAGATTTCACAAGGAAAGCAAGAACAGGAAAAAAAGATGGGAAAAGAACCTTCAAGAAAAACAGTCATTGAACTTCGCGATGTCTGGAAAATTTACCCTATGGGAAGTGTCCAAGTCGTAGCATTGCAAGGCATTAACCTTGAGGTAAAACAGGGAGAGTTTATCGCAATTATGGGACCAAGCGGCTCAGGAAAATCCACTGCAGTCAACATGGTCGGTTGCTTAGATATCCCTACAAAAGGGACGATAAAGCTTGATGGGAAAGACATTTCAACACTCAATGAATCTGCACTTGCGCAAATTCGAGGGAAAAAGATTGGGTTTATCTTCCAAAAATTTAACTTGATTAACACCCTCACTGCACTTGAAAATGTGATGCTGCCAATGACCTTCCAAAATGAGCCAGAATCCTACCGATACCAAAGAGCAAAAGCACTCCTTGAACTCGTTGAGCTTGGCGAGCGCATGCATCATCGTCCCACTGAATTATCCGGTGGCCAGCAGCAGCGAGTTGCTATCGCGCGAAGCCTTGCCAACAATCCTGAAGTGATTTTAGCTGATGAACCTACTGGGAATTTAGATAGTAAGACCGGCACAATAGTGATGGAATTTCTTAAAAAGCTTCACAAGACAGAGCACAAAACCATTATTCTAGTAACCCATGATGAATCCTTGACCAGATATGCTGATCGTGTTGAATTTTTAAAAGACGGTAAAATTATCAAAACCCACTTTAATAAAAACCCAATAGAAAAGAAAATGGAGGAAAAACCATGAAAGCTTTAGAACGCCTTGGATTGCTTATTGCACCGACACCCACAAACTACACCACTGCGAAAATCCCACGAACAAAAAAAGGTCAAAAAAAGTTTTTAGCAATGCTGAGCATTGTTTTAGTGGCACTTGCTGTACTAAGCAGTGTCGCTGTAGCTTCTGTGGTCTCAACAAGCAAAGTCGTTGTAACCATGATGAGCCAAAATCCAGACCCGGTACAACCTGGACGATATGTTGAGGTTCGATGGAAAGTAGAAAATAAAGGTGGAAGTCCAACCAACGAGTTTTTGTTTGAGCTTATGCCACAATTCCCATTCAGCCTTGACCCAGGTGTTGAGAGCATCCAACAACTTGGAAAAGTTGACTCCTACCAAATTGGCCCTGACGCATATGTTGTCTATTACAAACTACGCGTTGATGAAAATGCAGTTGCTGGTGAAAACACTATCAAATACCGCTATTCACCCAATGGAGGGACAAACTGGGTTGAAAAAACCAGCATCATTAAAATTGAAGAAAGTGAAGTCATTTTAGTGGTTGATGAAGTTCTTACCAAGCCGGCAAGAGCACAACCCGGACAAACGGTTGATTTACAAATTACTTTTGAAAACCTTGCAATGACCGAGCTGCGCGATGTAAAAGTTACCCTCAACCTTGAACGCATTGAAGGTAGTGGCGCTGCTACCATCCGATCAGAATTGCCATTTTCTCCCCTAGGGACAACCAATGAAAAAATCATCAAACGCATTGAAGCTGGAAAAAAAGCAACGGTCGGAGTTACCCTTGCAGTAGAATCAAGCGCTGCCTCAAAAGTGCATAAAGTTCCTGTAACCGTGACGTACAAGAACGCAAAAGGCCAAACACTAAGCAAAGAATTCAAGGTAGGCATTAGTGTTTTCCAAGAACCTAGCTATATTGTGCATCTTGAAAATACAGAGATCTACAAAAACAAGCAAAAAGGCAGAGTGGTCATAAGCATAGCAAACACAGGAACAACACAACTTAATTTTTTAATAGCAACCTTGCTTCCCTCAGAAGACTACACCATACTTTCCCCTGCAAAGACCTACATTGGAAACTTAGTCAGTGATGATTTTGAAACCATGAGTTTTGATATCTATGTTGATAGCCAAAAAAATGAAATCCCACTGCGATTAAAACTCACGTATAGTGATGAATACAATAAACAATATGAAGTGCAAGTAACGGGCATTAGTATTCCCCTTTATGAGCAAGAGAAGGCATTGCTCTATGGGTTTGAAAAGCCTGAAAGCAAGACAGGCATGATTGTGTTGCTGATTGTAGGAATACTACTCACGGTGTTTTGGCTCTTTACGCTTGGTGAAGCAATCGCAGCAAACCATCCTCCGTTTAAAAAAGTGGTATGGATCATCACCATTTTGTTAACATTTGCTATTGGTGCGTTTGTTTACCACTTTTTTGGCAGAAACAAAGAGCGATAACAGCAAAAAGAAGCAATGAGAAGGTAAGCAATCCTCTACTGAAAAAGAGAGAGTATGATAACCTAAGCATACCAAAAACTATTTTTTTCTTTTTCATAGCAGTCAATGATAAATAAAAAGTTTTTTGAACTATTTCATAGAGGAAAGAGAAAAAAATAAATCATCGTCTCTTG
>JAWAQC010000033.1:0-6908 GCA_038894115.1 Candidatus Woesearchaeota archaeon
GGAGGGGATTACATGGGAATCTTTAAAGCCTATGATATTCGGGGAATTTATGGCGATGATCTTACTGATGAAATCGCAGGATTGACTGGCAAAGCGTTTGTTTCGTATGTCAAACCAAAGGAAGTGGTTATTGGTCATGATATGCGTCAAAGCTCCCTACCCCTTAAGCAGGCATTAATCAAAGGGATTGTTTCCCAAGGTGCAAATGTGATTGATGCTGGACTTTGCTCAACACCGATGCTGTATTGGCTTATTTATCATCAAGGCTTTGAAACAGGAATTATGATTACTGCATCCCATAATCCTAAAGAGTATAATGGTTTTAAGCTTGTAGGTAAAGGGTGTAAACCCTTGTCAGGAAATAGTGGGCTTCCTCAAATCCAAGAACTTGTCCAAAACCCATCTTTTGTTGATGCAAAAAAACAAGGACGTGTTACTCAAGCAACATTTTTGAAAAAATACCAAGCATTCCTTAAAACACGGCTGGCAAAGCTTCAGCAACACTCATTCTCTTCAATAGGGGGTAAAAAAAGTACAAAAAAACAATCTTCTGCTAATGCTAAACCTCTTTCCTTGGTTATTGATTGCGCCAATGGTATGGCAGGTTATACCCTGCCTGGGCTTTTTGCGTCTTTGAGTGCTGACTATCAAGTAGAATTCTTATATCCTGAATTAGATGGCACCTTTCCCAATCATGAAGCTAATCCCTCTAAACCAGAAACATTAACAATACTCTGTAAGCGGGTAAAAGAAAAAAACGCTGATTTTGGGGCAGCATTTGATGGCGATGCAGACCGCATTGCGTTTGTTGATGAAAAAGGAAAGATTATCTCTGGCGACTTGATTACAGCGCTTCTTGGAGCTTTCCTTCTTGAGAAAAACAACCTAAAACCTAGCAAAGCATCGAATGAAAGGACTTCCACCTCTGCTACGACCTCTTCCTCAAAAACACAGGTAAAGGCTACTAAGGAAAAAACAACCAACAGTGCAACCAATAGTGCTTTCCTAATTAAAAGCAGTCCTCAGCCTATCGCCTTGCAACCCACACTTGCCAAGCAAAAAATTTTATATGAAGTGCGTAGCAGTTGGGCTGTTCCTCATGCTATCCTTGCAGCCGACGGCATTCCAGTGCTTTGGAAGGCAGGGCATTCTCTTATCAAGGAAAAAATGATGCAAGATGCAATTTTGTTTGGAGGAGAAAAATCAGGACATTATTTTTACAAGGATTTATCCTACACTGATTCAGCAGCCTATACCTTGCTCTTAATGCTCACCTTGCTTGAGGAAAAGCAGCAGCCATTATCTGCACTTATTAAGCCATTAGCTCTTTATGCAAATACTGGTGAAATTAACATCAAAGTGAGCAATCCTCAAAACGTTTTAGAGAGTATCAAAAAGGTTTTTTCAGATGCGACCATCAAAGAAATTGATGGCATTACTGTTGAATACAAAGATTGGTGGTTTAACTTGCGTATGAGTAACACTGAACCCTTAATTCGGCTTAATCTTGAAGCAACCACTAAAAAACTCATGGAGGAAAAAAAGGAGTACGTGCTAAAATGCATTAAAGAAGCAATCTAAGGAATTTATCCTTATATGCTTTTTTATCCTTTTTTTCTTTGTCTTTTTTCTTTGCCTTTTTCTCCTTTTTCTTTCTTATCTGGTTGTATTTGCACACTCTATCAGGGTATATCAACACACTCCAATCTTTTTTTTAAACCCTCTGCTACTCTCTTCTCTCTTATATTTTTTCAATTCTCTTTTATTCTTTTATCATTCACTTACTCATACTCTCTTTACTTCCTTAACAATCTGTTTTTAACACTGGCTTCTTAAGAAAAAGGGAACGTTATCGTGACTACCATAAAGCGTTGTTAATCATTATTGTAACGTTCATCAGCAAGCACTGTAAAAAGAAAAAAATCCAAAAGAAAAAAGATTTAACAAAAAATGGTTGTGTTTTTAATAACAAGTATCAAGGCTCTACTAGAACTCTACTTCTTTTTTTACTGCTCCTGCTCTCATAGTCCTCTCTTACAGTATGCTTTTAATGGAGTTTTCTATCGTGCGCTCTAGTGCTTGGCCGTACTTTTTCAGCTCCTTTACCTTTTCTCTTAAGTCCTCTATAAGTTCTTGCTGCACTGGTTAATCCTCTATAGACTCTTCTGGTGTGTTGGTTTGCTACAATCCAGTTTTTGTCTTTGTCAGCAATAATGCTTGGCTCTGCAGGGTCAATCATAATAATTTCATACCAATAATATTTCCCATCTTTAGCAACTTCATAGCTGTTAAGCACTTCAAGGTTGGGAAACTTTTTTGCAGCGCGCTCTTCTGCAATAACCTGGTAGTTTTTGGTTAGGACCATTACACGCCTGTTATGTTTTGGTCTTCTTCCTCCAGTGATTTTTGGACGCATATGACCGCCACGCAAAACACGCTGGCGAACAACAATAATGCCTTTTTTTGCTTTATACCCTAATGATCGTGCCCTATCAAGCCTGGTAGGGTACTCAATGCGAAGTGTTGCAGGTTCTCTTCTCCAAAGAATAAGCCTTTCTTTCCACAAGGTTTTAAGGTTTTGTTTTGGTTTTTTCCAGGTTTCTCTTATATATTTATAGATACCCATTGTCTTGGCCTCCATCTACTAAGGGTTATTATGTCTTTCTTTCTTCATTTATTTCTTTTTTCTCAAACGCTTTCTTTTGCTTTGCAGGTTTTTTATTGTATTGCGTTCAGGCAAGCCATCGCCTACATTCGCAAAACCTAAAGAACAGCTTACTACTGATTCTATTAGTATCTTTTTATCTTATCGCTGTAAAACTTATCGCTGTAAAAAATTATCCTATGGGTAAAAAATATGCCTTATAAAGTTTTTGGGTATTTTTGCTTTTTCTATGACCCTTTTTCTATGACCCATTCTTGTTACCAAATTTTTATTATCCCTTTTCTTTTTGATTTTACTGTTATGTTTTCCAAGATTTTCCAAAGTCTCTTTGAAAAAACCTCTCTTTGAACAAAACCATTAAAGAAAACATTTATATAATCCTGTGCTAAAAACTTTCCAAAAAGAGGTGGCAGTGTGGTTATTGATGAGCAGGCAAAGCACTCATTGCACCAAATCCCTATTGATGAATTCTATACGCTTTTAAAGACAACACCTAAAGGGATCACTGACTTTGATGCAAAACAGCGGCTAAAAAAATACGGAATCAATGCTTTTAGTGAGCCAAAAAAACTTCCAGAATGGTATAAATTTCTTCTGCAGTTTAAAAATATGTTTTCTGTCCTTCTTTTAATTGGTGCTCTCTTAGCATTTTTTGGAGAGGCGATGGCCCCTGGGCAAGGCTCTATCTATGTTGGGTATGCGTTGTTTGGCGTTGCAGTGCTTAATGCAGCATTTACCTATTTGCAAGAGTATAAAACCCAAAAAGCAATGGATGCTTTCAGGAACCTGCTTCCGCAAACGATTTTAGTTATTCGTAATGGTGTTGAAAAAGAGATTGATGTCAAAGAGTTAGTTCCAGGAGACCTTATTGTTTTGCAGGAAGGCAGCAAAGTTCCTGCTGATGCACGAGTCATTGAAGAGCATTTGCTTAAAGTTGATCATGCTGCATTGACTGGTGAATCTGAGCCACAACTGCGAACAACTTATCCGACCCACCATCATCCTTTAAAGAGCAGGAATATGGTGTTTTCAGGAACACTTGTTCAATCAGGTACAGGCAAAGCAATCATTGTTGCAACTGGCGATCGCACTGAAATGGGTAAAATTGCTCAATTAACCCATAATGTTAAAGAGGAAACATCAAAAATCCGCAAAGAGCTTGCCCATTTTGTAAATGTCATTTCGTTCATTGCTATTGGGTTAGGTGTTTTGTTTTCTGTTATTGGTATGGTTTTAGGAATTAGTTTTTGGCAAAGTCTTATTTTTGGAATTGGAATCATTGTTGCTAATGTTCCTGAAGGGTTATTACCCACAGTTACCTTAACGTTGGCACTTTCTGCAAAACGCCTTGCAAAAAATAATGCTCTTGTTAAAGATATGGAGGCCATTGAAACCATTGGTAGTGTTACTGTCATCTGCACTGACAAGACAGGAACATTAACCAAAAACCAAGTTTCGGTAACAAAACTTTATCTTAATAATAAAATCTATCATTTAGAAGGTGAAACGCTTAAAGAGCAAGGAACTGAGATTATAGTAAAACCAAAGCAAGACAAGCATTTTGACAAACTGCTGCATATTATGTCGCTGTGCAACAATGCCCATCATATTCGGTCTGAGGCAAAACAATACAAATCTTCTGGCGATCCAACAGAAGTTGCTTTGCTTACCTTTGTTGATTATTATGAAGATAATAGTGTGATTCGGCATTATTGTAAGCGCCTTAATGAAATCCCATTCGAATCCCATAAAAAATATATGATTACCTTAAACCTTATTGACCATAAGCCTGTTGCTTTGCTTAAGGGTGCACCAGAGCGTGTGCTTGAAAAATGTGCCTATCTTGAGACAAATGGTAAGGTTGTAAAGCTTACCTCCCAACTTCGCAAAACCTTGCTTGAGCATGATGAGAACTTTGCAAACGATGGGTTGCGTGTGTTAGGATTTGCCTATAAACCGTTCTCTTACAAGGTTGCTGCATCCCAAGCACCTGCAGCCCATCTTCAAAAGGCTTTGCGTTCTTCTAAAAAGGGAAAACAAGCTAAGGCTCTCTCAGCTTCTGCCCATGGTTATGACCATTCCTATGATAAACACCAGGAGCAATTGCTTGAAAAAAATGATTATATTTTTGTAGCCATGGTTGCCTTGATTGACCCACCTCGCGATGAAGTTCCAGAAGCCGTTGCATTGTGCAAGCAAGCCGGCATCAAGATTATTGTGATTTCAGGGGATCAGCCAAAAACGGTCAAGGCAATAGCAAAACAAGTAGGGATTGCAACAAATCCTGTGGTTTATACTTCTGAAGATATTGCCCATGTGAGTGATTCGAAGCTTAAAGAAATGCTGAAAGTTCCTGAAGTGCTTTTTGCAAGGGCAATGCCAGAAGATAAGCTTAGGATTGTACATTTGCTTCAACAAATGGGAGAAGTCGTTGCAGTTACCGGTGATGGTGTTAATGATGCCCCTGCTTTAAAACGCGCTGATGTTGGCATTGCCATGGGAAAATCTGGAACTGATGTTGCAAAAGAAGCAAGCAATCTGGTGCTGATGGATGATAATTTTGCAACCATTGTAAAGGCAATCAAAGAAGGAAGAACGATTTATGACAATATTAAGTCTTTTATTTTATATATTCTTACAAGTAATACTCCTGAAATTGTTCCTTTTTTGCTTTTTGTTTTGCTTGATTGGCCCCTTGCTTTGCCTGTATTGCTTATCTTAGCAATTGATCTGGGTACAGACATGCTTCCGGCAATTGGGCTTGGTATGGAAGAGCCAGAACACGATGTTATGAAACGTCCTCCGCGCGACCCCAACAAAAAGTTATTGACCTGGAAGATGGTAATGCGTTCCTATGGGTTTATTGGGCCACTGCAAACACTCTTTGCTTATCTTATGTTTTTTGCTGTTTTATTTAGGGGAGGATGGGTTTTTGGAGCAGAACTCTCTGTGTTTTCACCCTTGTATTTAAGCGCTGTTACAGCATTTTTTTCAACTGTTGTTATTACACAAATCTTTAATGTTATAGCTTGCAGGACAACAAGAACCTCAACCTTTACCAAACCTTTAACAAACCCCTACATTTTAGTAGGAATTGCTGTTGAAATCTTGCTTTTGCTTGCGCTTATTTTTGTTCCTATCATCAGCACCACGTTTGGCACAGCACCATTTCCTTTTGATTTAGTGCCTTATATGATTGGTGCAGGAATCTTTATTTTGCTTGCTGAAGAAGCAAGAAAGTTCTTGTACAGAAAATATGGGATTTTTGAAGCTTACTAAGTTCTAGTACTACGCTCTTGTTTCCTTTTCCTTGATTGGGGTAGTTTCCTTGCTTGAGAGTAAGTATTTCTTCTTTACCTGCAAAGGTTCTTTAGTCACAAAAAGTTTAAATAGGGTAGGCAATACCCAAAACCTATTTTCTTTTTATTGAGGTGTTATCTATGGAACCAACAAGACCGTTAGATGCATTAAATGATGCGCGCAATAAACGCATTATTGTTGAGCTAAAAAACAACAAGCAGTTTGTGGGAATTTTAAAATCATTTGATATTCATATTAATATTGTGCTTACAGACACTGAAGAACGCCAAGATGGAGAAATGAAACGAAAAATAGGGACTGTGTTTATTCGCGGTGATACCATTACTGTCATCTCTCTTATGTAATCCGATACAGCAACCCTTTGGTTTTTTATTTTTCATTGCTTTAGGTTTAGTGTGTCCCAATTAACAGGAATAAGCAATCAACAGGAATAAGGATTGTAATCAGCAATCGCATTTGTGATTCCTTAGGTTTGTCAAAACCCGTTTAGCCCATTTAAAATAAGTTTTATGTATTTAAAGTGATTATTTATTTAAGGTTTATTTAAGGTGATTGTTTATGACAAAAGGAACTGCTTCAAAAGGCAAGCATAACAATAAAAAATCTCATATTTTATGCAGGCGTTGTGGAAGGCATGCCTATCATGTAAGCAAAAAAGAATGCGCATATTGCGGATTTGGAAAAAGCTCAAAATTACGCAGTTATGCCTGGCAAAATGCCTAAAAAATGCCTAAAATACGTATGCATAAAAAAAAATATTTCCTTTAGTATTTTTTATCATCCCTCATTATCTGAATACTAACCTGCCATTCGTTATTCTTTGAAAAGCTTTTGTTTGCTTTTGGGCTCGTAGTCTAGTGGCTATGACATTGCCTTCACACGGCAAAGGTCGCCGGTTCGAGTCCGGCCGGGCCCATGTGTT
>JAWAQC010000034.1:0-6804 GCA_038894115.1 Candidatus Woesearchaeota archaeon
CAGTTTTTGTAGTGCTGTAGGTTTCATGTTTTCCTACTTCTTCTTCGAAAGAATCTTGCACTTTTTGAGTGGATTCCCTGATGCGTCTTTGTTAGGATTCTGTTTTTGTTACTCTATTTACTCTTTTTGTTGCTTTTGCATCCTTATTGGTGTTCTTGGTCTGGATGGAAATCAATTAAAAGCGAGACGATTTTGCTTAGGAGGGATGCTGAGTGCTGCAATGCAACAGCCGTGCGCACGACGGTGATCTGGGACGTAGCAGAGTTGTAGCGCAGATAACTTACTTCAAAATTTTTGCCAATAAAATCATCAAATGGATCTTCCCAGCCTTGTCTGACACGGTCATACACTGCAGGATTATTTGGTGGGCAATGCAAAGCGTCCTTTTCAGGCCTGCGTGCAATGCGTTCCTTGGCAATCGTTTCTGGACAATGGCATTCTATCAGAATTGGTGCTATTCCATAAATTAATCCAAGGTCGTAGAATCGCTGGCGTTTTTGGCTTGTCCTAAAATGGGAATGCACAATTACTGACTCTTGGCTCTCTAGTGCTTCAATAACTTTTTTTTGCAGTGCATCTAATACGATTGGGGCATCTTTGGGATCATAATCTTGTTTGCCAAGGGATCTGCGCACTTCGTCTGCATCGATGCGCACAGCTCCAAGTGCTTGTGCTAGATGCTTTGAAATTGTTCGTTTTCCTGTTCCAGAATTGCCGCAGACAATCAATAAAAAGTTCATTTTGCGGACAAAGGTGTAGGTTTATAAATATTTTATCACAAAATTTGAAAAAACGTATGAAAACGTATGAGATTTGTCTTCCCTATTCCTTTTATCTTCTTTATTTCTTTTTCTTTTATCTCTTATTTTTTATATCTTCTTTTCTATTATTTTTTTAGTTTTTGGTTATTTTTTATTCTTTTAAGGTTATGTCTGTAAGGGTTGTGCTTTTTTATTTATCCTATTTTTTTGTTTTTCATAATTTTTTTTGTCATTACCAAAACATTTAAATATGTCTTTTTCATTCTTTAATGGTAACAAAGATTTTGGGGGTGTTTTTCTTGATTTTTCAAGTCAAGAGCAACGTATCATTATCATTTGCCTCACGCTGTTTAGATTCTTGCTTTTCTGCATGGTTTGCGTTTGTCTCTTTGCTTCGCTCAAAGCGTTTTCGATATGTTTTCCTCTTGCTTGTGGTTTTCCTCTTTTCTTTTCCCCAGGTCTTTTCTTACCAAGAGGATTATAAAGTATTTACTTCAGGCATCAGCACTGCGTTAGTGGGTGGTGCTATTACTCAAAATACCCTGATTATTCAAAATACAGGCACTGTTGATAGTGTTTATTATCTTTCGTTAGGCGGTAATGCAGCGTCATTTGCTACTCTTAGCGAGCCAATGGTGACTGCAAAACCTGGCAAAACTGCCACAGTTTATCTTTTCTTTAATCCTCCTTCTGCTACTGAAGGCACCTACCAATTAACACTAACCATCACGACTGATTTTGAAACAACGAAAGTCTTTTCTTTTCCTCTAACTGTTTCCAAAGGGTCACCCATTCTTGTTGATTTTCCTTATCCTTCCTATGAAAATCTTCCGTGCAGTGACACCTTGTATTCCTTGACGATCAAGAATCCTAACCCCTACGATGATGTGTATGATATCGGAATTGATGGGTTTACCAAGGATGAGTATTCACTTTCAGCTTCGACACTTATGATACCAGCGCATTCTCAAACCGATGTCGTTTTTGTTCTCCGTCCCCTTTGCAGCAGGTATGGCGATCTCCCAGGACGAGTCAAAATTGTTTCTCGAACAACCAAGGATACCTATTTTGCTCCTTTCCTCCTGCACGTTCGCCAAGAATATGATTTTTCCATTACTCCAGGATCTTTTAGAAAAGCACCAGAGAGCCCATTCCTTGTTGCTTCTTTTTTAGCTACCGATTGGCATCAGCCTTATCAAGCCTGCAAGGAAGAAGGAATTCGCATTCCAATCAAAATAGAAAATGTCATGCATTTTGGCAATCGTTACGAACTTTCCCTTCCAGCACGGTCTTGGCTTGGCATTACGAACACAAGTATTTATGTTCCTGCCCATGATGCTCGAATTGTTGAACTTTATGTGCGTAATCCCTCTCCTGGAACCTATTCTATTCCCATCAAAGCCACAGCAATGCTTGGCAATGTTGTCCAGGAAAAAACACTTTTGGTTGAGGTAGTAGCCTGTTATCAATGGGATGTAGTGTTTGACAATTTCCTTTCACCTGTCTGTGAAGATTATGATGATCTTTCATTTACCCTCACTAACAAAGGGAGCAAAGACTTAACCTTAGGGCTTGAGGGTGAACACCTTATTCTTCAGCAAGATGTCGTGTATCTGCCTGCATATGAAAAAAAGACAATTACAGCAGAATTTTATCCTGTTAATGCGTCAGGGACGTATTCCTTTTCGCTTTTAACCTTTGTTCTTGATACTGAGGACTATGCCCAAAACCTTACAGGAAGCGTTACAATTGTTAAAGAGCCAGAATGCGTCGTTCTTGATGCAGAAGCATTTGTTAAAACTAATTATTACCATCATACTACTTATGACTTTGTCGTCTGGCATAAAGGAATCACAGAAGCAGAATATCATGCGTATGTGCTTACTAATCATTCATGGATTAGTCTTTCACCAACGAGCTTTACTCTTGGACCAGGCAAACGATATCACTTACCAATCTCTGTTTCAGCTCCTGCTGATGTTCCAGAAGGCAAGTATGAATTTTTACTTCATATCAGTCCAATTACTAGTGAGGAGCGGTTTGTCTTTCCTGGCATCGTTGTGCTTAAGCATCCCTCTCTTTTTGAACAAGCTTGGTTTTGGCTTAATATGAATAAAGTATTAGGGTTTATGCTCTTGCTCTTCTTCTTGCTCTTGCTTTTGCTTTTGTTCCTCTTGTTGCGATGGCTTTTTAGAACTCTTCGCAAGACGCGTAAGCAACAAAAACAGCAAGAAAAAGTAGTTTCACGTAAGCGTGCTGAGCAAAGAAAGGACAAAAGAAAAACGTCTCGTACAGAGTTATGGAAAGCATTACTTGGTCTTCTTTTGCTTTTGTTTTTAATTTTCCTCATCCTTGTGCTTTTGTATGTTAAAGGGTGTGTTGGTGAGCACGAACCTGCCCAACCAGGTGAGGAGGATGGCGAGGGCATCATTATCGCTAATGATACTTCTTTCTTTCAAACTACGACAACTACCACCACAACATTGCGACTTCAAGAACCAGTACGCAATAATACAGATGCTGGTAATCAAACCCCTGAAGATGGACGCATCAGTGAAGATGACCAAGGGTCAGGTGCATCTTTCCTGGCATCATTACGGGAGATTTTCAAAAAGGTTGCAGGTTGGTTTAGCGCAAAATCGACTGAGCAGGATTCATTAGCTTCATCTGATGATGACAACCAAACAGCTGTTTTTATTGACAATCAAACCCAAGGAATTGTTCAAGAAATCACTTCAACAACAACCACAACTGTTTTTTCCCTAGAAGATTTAACCTTGGTAGAAGCTGTGGCACTTTCACAAGAGCGTGAAGATGAAACGATCTTACTAGATTACCTTGCCAAGAAAGATCTAACTCAAGAGCGTATTTTCCAGATCTGGGCAAAAAATACCAATGCAACATTTGTTTTAGATGAGTATTTTTTTGATCCTGATCACGATCCTCTGTACTATACTTATAGTCTTCCTCAACATGTCCAAGTACGGCTTGATCAGGGCGTGGTTACTTTTATCCCTCCTAAAGATTGGAAAGGTGTTGATGAAATTGTATTTAAGGCTGATGATGGCAAGGGTGGAGTTAGTCTTAGTCCAACAATCTATTTGATTGTGACCGAGCCCTTGCATGTCCAAAAACTTGCTGCATCTGAGTTTTTTAGCAAATATGGGTGGTATTTAGCAACAGCTGTTCTTTTAGGATTGTTTGCGGTTCTTTTTATCCTTGCATTTTCAAAAAAGGAAAGGGCATAAGAACAAGGCATGCGTTAATGCCAAACAACCTCTGTTTTTTTTTTCGTGTTTTTTCTTTTTTCTTTATGTTTTACTTTTTTTCTTTTCTTTCTATTTTTTTCCATAAAACATATATACTAGCCTTGTAATAATACTTTTTTTATGGATAAAGATACGATGATGGTTGTTTGCAGATTATGCAACAGAAAGGTCCAGATGCATCATCTTGTGCCTAGTGCTGATGGAGATTACATGGTTTGCCAAAGTTGTGCAAAAAAACAACCCGTAAAAAAACAAGTACCTGTTGCTAAAAAGCCGGTTTCTTTGGCTTCTTCTAAACAAATCACTGAAAAGCTTGTTCGCTATCATTGTCCTAATTGCGATTATCGGTTTGTTCGTAAAAGCTCCCAGCAAGTTACAAAATGCCCCTATTGTGATAAGGCTGGTGTTGAGCTTGATGATTTAGATGCTGATAGTTTGCTTTCTTAGTATTTTTTATTCCATATTTTTTCTCTTTCATCTTCTTTCTTTTGGTAGGGTATCGTTTATTATGTGGAAAAGTTTTTAAATGGTTTTTATTTCCTTGCATAAACTCCTTGCTTGTTACGTGATAATGCAGAAAGTTAGAGTACCTAAATCTAAACTAATAAAAAAGAACCACAGAAATAATTAGTTTATGTCAGGAATTAGCAGCAAGATTAAATCTTTATTATTTCCTTTAGAACTAGGTTACGATTATTAGCAGTTTATCTTTTTTTCCTAGCCCCGTAGTGTAGCGGCCAATCATCCTGCCCTTTGGAGGCAGGGACCCCGGTTCGAATCCGGGCGGGGCTATTTTTTCCTTAATGATTTTAATTGGGTGATTTTTTTCTTGCAAAGATGTAAAATAGTATATTTTAATCAGTTGTACATTTTGGCTTTTTTTATTGTTTCTTGATTCTTTTTTGTTCTTGGTCAACATCCTTATCGTGTAAAAAGTTCAGGGACTATTACTTTGTATACATAGATCCCTGATTCCTTATTTTTCAGATTCACATAAATAGGGCTTATTTGATTCTGTTTAAAGAGTGTTTCTAGTCTTTCCAAATCTCCTTCATTGGTGCCAGTTGAGTAATTTTCAAGAATACTAGTTAATGGTACTGTTGGTAGTGGTGTTGTATCTACCTTTTGCTGTTCTCCCATACTATTTACCATCTCAGTAAGTGCTCTGGTTAATGCAATTGAGCCGTTTAAATGGGCACCTAAACCATTTTGTTTTCCTACCTGTGCTTTAAAAACAGGAACTCCCAAAGCGTTTTCATTTTTTGTAATGATAGGATTATAGGTTAAAAGAATTTGTTTTATTTGTTCATGCTCAACTGTTTCTGGGTCTATTTTATATGAGATTGTTTGGTTTTTCATTTCAGCATAATGTTCAATAACCTCTAAAAGGCCCTGCAGCTTTGCTTCAACAGGGTTTTTTCCACTACATAAGCCTGTTGTTGAAAACCCATTATATTCTATGCCAGCACTTAGGTACAGCAGCGGATTTTTAGCTGAGGGAAACATAACGTAAACATTTTCTGCAGGCACTAATTTGTTATCTTCAGCATAAAGACAGGCTACTGGATATTTTGCTCTTAATTGGCGATGCTCAAATCGGGGCAAATGGCTGTTGTCTTCATTAAGCTTTTGGTATACTAATTCATTTTCTTCATACGCTTTTATAAGCCTATCATTTGGATAACTGTAATGGCGCTCAAAAAGTTCAAATGCAAAAGAAAACATTGACTGTACTTTGCTAAGTCCTTTGCCATTATATGCTGCTGGAAGAATAACTGGTATTTTTTCACATTCATAGGTTTCAAAGAGATATGAGGTAGTAACCCAAGACCCTGAAATGTTTTTTGTTGCTATTTCTTTGATAACAATATCTTGTAAATTGTACATCTCTTTATTAAGATCAAAAGTATGGTCATCATTTGTTTTGTTTCTTGTTAAAAAAATTGTTTCTTTTGCTGGAAGCGTAGGTGCAAACAGCTCTTTTATTGGTGTATGTATTGGTTTTTTTTGTGGTTGATACATTTGTTTGCTATCTAAATCTTCAGCTGCAGCTATCATTTTTATTAGTGTATCTGGTGGAACAAGGTAAACATAATCTATCCCTTCATACCATAATTTTAAAAGAAGTAATTCTTCTAAAAAACTGGGAAATACGCTTTTTTGGGCTAATGTTCCAATAAAAGAACCAATTTCCTTATGGCTTAATTTTCGTATTGTTGTATCCTTACTGTTATTCCAGTCACTAATCTCTACAGGAATAACTACTAATCTTCCAACATTATCTGATCCTTGGTCTTCATAATAAATTCCGATAATATTTTTCCCGTTGTTTTGCATAACCAAGTGGTAAACACATTATTATATAAAATTTGCTATTTTTTAGTGATTATAAATATCTTTTGTTTCACACTTTTTTAAGCATAAACCTTCTTTTGTTTTATGACCTAAAAGAACCTAATGAAAAAATAACCTCAAGAAAAAATAGAAATTAAAAAAACCAAACATCAAAACAAACAATGTTTGGGTTTTATTTTTATCTATTTGTGTACCGCAGAGGGAAAAAACCTAATCATTCTTGTTGTTGCACTCTTTTTTTGCTCTTTTATGCGCTTTTTCTTGTCTGTTGTGTATGTGAAGAATACTCTTTGTTCTTTTTTTCTACTAAGTATAGTGGTGCATGGGGGTATAATGCTTTAAACTCATTTTGATTCCATGATATAAGGATTCTTGCTTGTTTATCTGTTAGTATTTCTAATGCATAAACGTTATTATTA
>JAWAQC010000035.1:0-6778 GCA_038894115.1 Candidatus Woesearchaeota archaeon
ACATTTGCACACCAGCATTGTGCAGACAGTTTGGAAATTGCTATGCACAGGATACGAATTTTGATGGAAAGATTCAGCGCTACGCTTTGCCTGATGGTGGGTACACTGACGAATTTTGCATTGACAAACGCAAGATGGCTTGCGAATACTATACAACCAACGACCCAGAAGTGACCAGGCAACGCTGCTTAATTGCAGGAAGCCAAGGACTTCCAGCTCCCTATGTTTCAGGAAACAATTTTGATCTTGACATTCTGTATACTCCAGGTTCTTCTGGGCCAACTCCAGTTGCAGGAAGTAATACGCGCCTGAGTATGAGTGCTGATGAACTTAATTTAGGCGTCTGCACCTATATTTCTTCCCAAGCTTTTGGTTCAAAGGGGTATTGTATTACTGACCTTGATGATGACAATGCCTATACTTACACGACTTCATCAGTTCCAGTTTCTAAAGAAGCATATTATGTCGACCATATTCCGCCTGTGGTTGTGCTTACAGGAGGGAAAGTCAAGGATTTAACAAAAATCCCTTACCTTGCCTATGATGTTGGTCCTGATGGGTTATCTTGCACTCCTCCCTCTGTGCAATCTGTCGATCCTAAAGTCCATGTTTGCACAGGGATTGGCATGGTTTCTAATCAACCACGCGTTTATGCCTGTGCTTCACCAATAGATCCGACTGATAGCGAGTGTTATAACCAGGTTGCAGCAACCCAATGTATTGCTTCTGGAAAAAAATATTGTAGGGATGGGTATCTTGGATCGTGTGTTGAGTCGGCAGTATCGTGCTCAAGTATTTCTTCCTCTGCAGTTTCCTACACTACCCTCTCACAGCTGCCAGCTTCATCCTGTTCTTGTTATCCTTCTGTGTTGCCAAAAACAGGCACTTCCCCCTCAAATCCACCTAGCTCAAACATTCCTTTCTTTGATCTTGAATACGCAGGAGGAGGATTTTACTATGTCTATGCCTATGCCAAAGATGGTGCAGGCAATCCTTCCCCTATCACCTCTGCACTCTTTGAAATTGATGCAACAGGTCCAGATATTATTCCCGATTGGGTACGGGCAGGAGGAAATCCAACCAACCAGCAATGGTATATTGTCTTTGAAGGCAAACTTACTTCAACGACACCGCCAAAAAGCAATGTAACGCTATACTTTAACACATCAGAGCAGGCAAACTGCACGACCACACTGTACAATAGCAATAACCAGCCTGTAGGACAAGTCTTTACCGTCCCTGAAAAAGTAAAAGACAGACAATTTATTGCAAAAAATAAAGTTGCTCTTCCTGATGGATATTATAAAGCTACTATCCGCTGTGAAGACAGTTTCAAAAACAAAAACGCTGAAACCTTTCCTGTTGCAATTGCAGCAGACAAGCGCATTTTAGGGGTCTTTCCCCATACCCAATACGTTCTTAACAAAACCAAAATTAATTTTACTGTTGCCTTGGGCATTGACCAGCAATGCTCATATGAAATTCGCCTTCCTGAGCCAAGCAACTATCTTGTGTTTTCATCAGCGCAATTTCCCTTTAATTATTCTAAAACGCATACCCTGACGGTTTCAGGAGTAAGCACCCCAATTTACTATAAGGCTGTTGAGCTTGATTTCTTTAGTATGATGGGAAGTTTAGGCTTCTCACCCTCCCAAAAATATCTTTTTACCGTTACTTGTCCCTTCCCAGGCCTTCCTGCACAGCGCAGCGGATATTTTGTTTTAGACCAGCAGGCACCGCACTCTGTTTTTTACCAGGGAACTGACAATCCTTTGCGCTCCTATAATTTTTCAGAATGGAAAAAACTGCATACTGGTCTTGCAGCAGCTTGCGTTGGAGAAATCCCTGATGGTTTTGGCTGCAACAAGCTTCACTATTGCGTTGCACCTTTTCCCTGCGACCCTGTAAAATATCCAACAACCATTCCTACCAATGCACATACCGAGTATCCTTACGCACAATACAAAACCCAGAATTTGAACGCCCAATTACCGGTTATTCTTGCAGGGTTTAATATCCAGGCACCACGATATTTTTGTTATGCAGCAAAAAAAGCAACGGTTACCGTCCCTCAGCATAGCGCTACCAATAAAGAAATTCCTCCCTGGGAAGGCGGTACCTATGGTGGCAACACTGAAACACCGGTTTGTAAGTATCTTCTTGTCGATGGGATTGCTCCTCGCTTAAACGTTCTTGGGTTTGAGGGAGTTACTGCCCAAAAACCAAAAATTGTTGCTACCCCTACAGTTAATTTATCCTTTAATGTTACTGATTATGCTTATGCTACTCCCTGTGTTTCTTCCACCTGTAGTATTGATAATTTCTTTGGTACCTTAACTGCTGATGATAGCATTAAATTGGACACGAATAACAATGCGCTCAATGCTAAAAACAGTTATGTGTTTTCTAATTTTTCAGCTAACATTACCTTTGATTTTGAGGTTGGCTCAAGCCAAAACGCTAATTGGCTTTCTTATTTCATCTTTTACTTTAGGGCTAATAGCAGTCATCCTACGACAGGCCAATACCAGGCAGTCAAGCTTGAACGCGCACAAGGAACAGCCAACCAGTATCGGCTTGTGCTTTTAGAAAAGCGAGCAACAGCGCCAGAGCAAGTGCTGTTGCAATCTCAATCTCCCTTTCCATTAGATATTAGCAATCCTACTTCCCCAACCAAGAGAATTAAAGCAGGATTGTTTTTGCTGGCAAATGGAACAAGCATCACGACCAGCTTTTTTACTAAAAAAGAAGATGGAACCTGGAATCGTAAAGAAACTTTAGTGTATTTAGCTAACCCAGCAACTGCAGCGCAGGCACCAAAACGAGGTGTCTTTGGATACAAACATCCCTTGCTTAGTGTAAGTGCCCAGGTTAAAAACTTTAACATTTCTGTTGTTGATCTTACTCGCAAAAACACCTATCAAATTGAGTTTTACAATGTTACTCCATATACCTTGCTAGCAGGTCCTAGTATCTATAACACTTCTGAAATTAATTTCACAACACCGCAATTAGGAACCGGCATCAATCGCTTTGGGCTTGATTTGTATGATCAAGCATTTTGGAAAGCTACTCTTGATACATTGTATCTTGTTCGCGACACAAGACCGCCTACTGTGGAGGCAATCAAAGCCACAAATTTTTACTATTGGCAAAACCAAAACAACCCTTACAAGTATGAGTCCAAGACGAATTTCGATGCAATGCCGCTCCTTAAGAACATTATGCTTGAGCGTCCTTCAAATGTAACCTTGGTTCTAGCAACCAGGGATTTTGCCCATACGAATGTCTTATCTGAGGTTGTTTTTGCTAATCTTACCCTTTCCCATGCAGGAACTACAACAACCTATAATTTTACCTATTGGAAAAAGCATCAGACCCAGTTCCAGCTCTTTAACCTGACCTTGCCATTGGAGAACTTTACTGTCGGCAATTATCCTTTTACTATTACTCTTGTTGATAAGGTTAATCTTACCAACACAACAAACGGAACGATTGTCATTCGTGACCATCGCGTTCCTCTCGTGAATGTAACCTTTTATGAGGATGAGGAGCGCACGGTCAAAGCTCCATTTTTAGAATATCGGCGATATTATGTCACGATTCGTGCTGATGATGATATTAAACTCCTGCCTCAAAGCTTTAATTTGACACCAGCTACTCAAGGGATAACCAACCCTTCTTTGCTGCCAAAAATCCAGGTTGATATGGCAGATGTTGGTGTTTTCAAAAAACAGTTTAATGGTACGTTTATCATCCCCGTGCAGTATGTTGGCCATCCGCAGTATGGCAAAGAACCTGGCGCACCATTGTTGTTTTCATTCAGAGCTGTTGATGATGGCAATAACAACGTTACTGCATTGCAGCCATTAACTATTACGCTTGTTGCTAAAGGGCTTCCTGCTCCTTTGTTTGAGCCAGGATTTAAGCGCCAAGAATCTTTGTTTTTTTATTCTGACCTTTATCCAACAAAACTGTATCAGATGCGCGATGACAATAACAACCTTATTGACGCATTTTTGACCACAAGCCCAACCCTTGAACTGTCAGGATTTGCACGCCAGGCACTTTCAGTAACGCTCTACCATAATCTTTATCCGATGACACTCCCAGTTTCAAATGTTCCTGTCATTACAACCAGTCCCTTGACAAAAATTACTGCGGTTGACCAGACCAGAAAAAAACTCTTTATTGCTCCACAGCTGCTTAACCAATCCCCTGTCGTTGGAAAATATCTTGAAATCATTGATTCAGCCAACTGGATGCCAACAACCCCTTATGGTTCATTTTCAAAACTCTATGAGATTGAAAGTTATACCACTACTGGCGATGTTTCCTCTCTTGTCTTGAAAACCCCATTAGATTCTTATTATACTCCCTATCCCCAAGCATATGTAGGAAAAGGCTTACGGGTGTATGCAGCAGCCTATCCTCCCTATCGGTTTGCAACCCAGCTTTCCCTCTCTCCTGGAGATAACAAAATCTTTGCAGCATCGGTCCATACTGAAAATCGAGTAATTCAGACACCCTCTCACTACACAATCTATTATGATGCGCAGCCGTTTGTTGTCCAAAGCACGTATCCTGGTGCAAACTGGCGCATTCCAACCTCGTTTGAAACTATTCGGTTGATTGTGCAGGATAACAAACCTATTACTCCTATTGTTTCAGCAGTCCTTTCTCTTTCTATTAATCAGTCGCTCAATTTGTCATCCTCTTTAACAGGTACACTGCTTCATGATTATCCGAATGCTAAAACGTGGCGGTATACACTGGCTCCCACAGCACTTGCATCGCTGCGCAATGCACAGGGTCAATTGCCCTCAGGCCATTATGCTGCAATTGTACTCTTTAATGATACCTTTGGCAAGACTACCCGAGTTGCCTGGAATTTTACCGCTGTGCATGGGGCTTGGCATATGCCTTATCCAACATTCTACAATTCTAACGATGCAAGAATCAATGCTACCTATGATTTATTTTATCCACAAATTGGAGAACAAACCTATGATTTTAGCACCGATGACCAGGTCTATTTCATTAATGTGACCAATCCTCGTTCTTTGGCAGTGCGCATTTATGGAGACCAAAACGACCTGCTTGATTTACAGGAGATTACTGTTTCCTTGCGCTCGCTAGCGACTAACCAACTCATCTCTCTTGCGCCTGGTAGCACTCAGCTTCCTTCCTCGTCGTTTTTGTTCCAGTCAGCTGTTGCACCGCAAGCCTATATGCTCAATATTACCACCACCTTCTTGCAAGAAAAGAAATTTACCTATCTTTATACTTTGGTTGTGGATACTCAGCCTCCGGTTCTTTCATCTTTGGTAGTAAGTCCAAAAGTCAGTGCTACCACCCCCATGCTTGACCTACGGTTTGTTTTGGGAGAATCCTATCCCTCAAGCATGTATTTTTCATTGGTTAATAATTCATTATCTTCTCCATACAACCTTGTTTTTACTGATAAACCCTATGCATTACTGTATCCTGGACAAAATCATTTAGACAACCTTCCTTTACCTCCTGATATTCTTTCATTATTGTATGTTCTTCAAATGCGAACGTATGACCAGGCAGGCAATATGCAGTTTTCCACAGCCCTGGTTGATGTTGATGTCTCAGCACCTTTTTTTTCACTTGATGTGCTTGGAAAAGAGCAAAACCAAAAAGTTGTTGCTCCCGGAGCATATACTCAACATTATCGCACCAATTTCAAGCAGGTAGTGCTCAACCTTACTATGGTTGACCTTCTTAATGATGTTAATGCTTCCTGGGTTTGCTTTACCAATGACCAGTTCCCTCAGCGGCATTGTATGGCTACCTTTACTTGGTTTGAAAACAAAACCTTGCTTTCACCTCAAGTGCTTAAGGATCTTTCTGGAGGAGCTATTACCAATAACCTTAGTATTTTTGCATCAGACACTGCAAATAATACCATTACACGTACTGTTGTTATTGTTGTTGATAAGCAACCTCCATCAATCGTTTCAGTCAAGGGCAATTTATCCTATGAAGCACCTTTAGTTGTTACTCTTACAGAATATGCAAATCTTACGAATGTGCGAATTAAAAGAACAGGTTCTTCTCCAGGACAACCTTATCCTTTAGTTGTTGTTAGCTCTATACCATCAACAAATTTTACCTTAGGTATTGCTCAGAATGTTCCCAATGGAACCTACAAACTTTCTTTTACTGCGATTGATCTTGTTGGCAATACCAGAGAATTTACAGACGTTTACCAGTTTGCATTTACAGCAAAACCATTCACGATTAACCTTACCAAGCCCACCTATGGTTGGTCAGCACAAGAAGTATTCCCGATAGAAATCACTAGCAGCCGACCCTTGAGCAGCAATGCCTGCAGATATACGAATAATTCCAATCTTAACTATGAGCAGATGGAGTATACGATGGTCCAGGGAAGTACTCCGTTTGTCTTTGGTTCAGCAGAGCTTATCAACATTACAACCTTTGGCAACACTTTGAACGTTGCATGCAAAGACCCCTATGGCGGGCTTGCTTCAAAGATATTTACCTCGCGCTACTATCCTTATCCAGCCTCTATTACTAATGTTTCCTTTAACCCACAACCAATTGTTGAATATCCCTTGGAAAGTGCGCTGACGGTTGTTACCAATGTTTCTTCAGTATGCAGGTATGATATTTTGCCTAAACCTACCTTTAGTGCATACACCTATGCAATGCCCGGCATTACCAACACGCACGTGCAACTGATTAACAAGACTACCTTCCCTGGCATTGATGACTTTACCGGTGC
>JAWAQC010000036.1:0-6761 GCA_038894115.1 Candidatus Woesearchaeota archaeon
TTAGTTATTATATTTGAGTATAGAAACTTTAGTATACAAACATTTTTAAAGCAGTGGTTTTTCTATTTTTGGTATGGATTTTCTTACCCATCTCTCTCAGCAGGCAGCATTGTTTTTACAAACATCACCCCATGAGACTGTGAGGATTATTGCCCATCATGATAGTGATGGTATTGCTGCAGCTGCAATTTTAAGTAAAATGCTTACCCGTATGCAACGGCCTTTTAGCCTACGCCTTGTCCCTCATCTTGGACCAGAAATTTTGCGTGATTTGCGTTCTGAGCCTTACTCCTTATACATCGTTACCGATATTGGAAGTAGCAATTTGTCAGCATTAGACCAGGCCTTAGAGAAAAAAACAGCATTTGTTTTAGATCATCACTTACCCAAAGACAAAGCTGCGCATTTGCATGTCATCAATCCCTGGTATTATGGAATTGATGGTTCTGAGCAGATTTCAAGTGCTGGGATTAGCTATCTTTTTGCAAAAGCATGCTATCCGTACAATGCAGATCTTAGTGTTCTTGCATTGCTTGGCGCAATTGGGGATTTACAGCATAAGCAAGGATTTCAAGGCTATAATCGTGAATTTTTAGAGCTTGCTGTTGCTAGCAATCAAATTCAGGTTGTTGATGACCTGCTTTTTTATGGAGGGTATTCACGGCCGTTGCATAAAGTTCTTGAATTTACTACCATTCCCCATATTCCTGGAGTTTCAGGTTCAGCACTTGGTGCTCTTAAACTTCTTAAGCAGTGTAACATCCCACTAAAAAAAGGAAAAGAATATACAAAGCTTTATCATCTTACTCCTGATGAAAAGGAGATGCTTGTCAAAAAAATTCTTGAGCGAAACCCATCACTCACACGCGCTGACCTGGTAGGTCCTGTCTATTTATTGACTAAAGAACCTGTAAGTAGCCCTATTCGCGATGCACGTGAATTTTCTACCATGCTAAATGCGTGTGGAAGGCTTGACAAAGCATCGGTAGCATTAGGTGCGTGTTTAGATGATGCTGTCATGAAAAGCCAAGCGATTGAATACTTGCAAGAATACAAGCGTCAGATTACTGATGTTTTTAGCTGGTTTGAGGAGCAGCGCAATTCGGACGATATTTTAGTTCGGGACAATTTTATTTTTTTTAATGCAAAAGATGCGGTCTCCCCAAACATTATTAGTGTCATAACAACCATTATTGCACATACCACGTTTGTGAAACCAGGGATGGTGGTTATGGGAATGGCACGTGAAGGAAAATATGCAAAAGTTTCAATGCGTCTTGCTCCTGGAACTTCACCTGCAATTAATCTTGTTGATATCATGAAGCAAGTTCCTTATTTTACCACTTCAGGCGGTCATCGGCAGGCAGCTGGCGGTATTATTCTTGCAGAAGATGAGGATTCTTTTGTTACCGCAATGGCAGATATGCTTGACAAAAAACTGATGGAAGAAATCATTACCTAATGTTTTTTGATGCCTCTTTTCTCTCTTTTCTTTTTCTTTCTTTACTCTTCCTCACTTCTTATCTTTGTTGCCTTTGGCTTTTTTCTTTTATTTTTTTGCCATAATCTCTATGACATCACCATTTTTTAGGAGATGATCTTTGCTGATAGGCATTTTTGTTTTAACATCTATTGCTTTGATAAAGTTATTTCCAAAGTCAGAGTGAAGTTTAAACGCAAAGTCAAGGGCTGTGCTGTTTTTTGGGAGTAAAAAACAATCAGGAAGAACTCTTCCTTCACTATCATGGAGTTTATTAACACCCCCAGGAAACACTGCAATCATGCCAAGCACCTTAAAAATAAGGGTGTTAAGAATGTCTTGCACTCCTGTGGTTTGTCGTTGTTGAAGGAATGTTGATAAATAGGCCAATGCAGCACGTTGTTTTTCTGAAAGTTTTTCGTTATTGAGTATTGTAAAGGTGTTATCTCCTTGGCGATACGCAATGACTTTATGTTTGTCAGCTTCTTTTAAGGCAAGCTCTGCTTCAGCACTGCATCCAATAATTGTCAGATGAGGATATGCAGCTTGCATTCGCTCTAAATTTTTCTGTGCTCCAGGAACATCAATTTTGTTTGCAGCAAGCACCATTGGTTTTGATGCGATACGCATTGCTTTGGCAATGCTTAACAATTGTTCTTCTGTCCAGATTGTAGGGTCTTGTGGCAGCTTTAGCTTGGCAAGAATTTCTTTTGCCATTTCTTCAGTAACTCGCAGTCCTGACATCTGTTTTGCCAATGCTTTGTATACTTCTTTGTGTTCTTGCTGGATTTGCCGTGCATAGCGTTCCCATCCTTTTTTCAAAATTCCTAAATACCAATAATCTAACTCATTTTCCAAAAATGCTATGTCTTTTAAGGGGTCATACGATAATGGGGCAACAGGATTTCCTTTTTCATCAACACTGCCAGAGATATCTACAACATGAATTAATCCATCAGCTTGGTTTAAGTCATTGAGAAATTCAAGACCCATTCCTTCGCCTTTGTGTGCATCAGGAACGAGGCCAGCTACATCAATAAGGTCAATAGCAATATAGCGGTAATGGTCTTTGCAAAATCCAATTCTTGGGTTGCATTGTACTCCAAAAGTTTTGTCTGCGCAGGGAATGCTTACAAAGGCAACTCCGTGATTTGGTTTAATGGTCGTGAAAGGGTAGTTGGCAATTTCTGCTTCTGCAAGCGTAGCAGCCCTAAAAAACGTACTTTTGCCTGCAGACGGTTTTCCTACTAATGCGATTTGGACCATGGTATTATGTTAGGGCATTCTGCTTTGCTCAAATAGTTTTTGTTTTTTGGTTTTGTTTTCTTTTCTTTTTTCTTTCTTTTGCTTTCTTCTTGATTCTTGTTCTTTTTTCCTCTGTTTTTTTGTTTTTTTTACTTCGTTTTTTTTACTTCTTTATTCTTTCTTATTCTATCTTTATTGTTTTTCAATATTTATAGTTTTTTCTTGGTTCTTTTACTTTTTCTTTTCTTTGCTTCTTTTTTTCTTTTCGTTTCTGTGTTGTAATCCTCAATATCTCATTAGCGGTTATGGTCACTACTGAATCCTGGAACATTACGGATAATGATCCTCCTCCCTTGGTAGCTATTACATACCCTGGTAGATACTCTAGAGATTTTTTGTCAATTGTTGTTAGATTTATCAATTGTTGTTAGAAACGCAATTCATATAAATGATTTGTTGTTTGCGCTTTGGCATTATGAAGGTTTCTACCTATGTTCGCCAAGCCTTTGTCTTTGATCTTAAGGCAGGGATGATTACTGCAATTGTTTCGTTGCCTTTAGCGCTTGCGTTTGCAATTGCTTCAGGTGTAGCTCCTGTCATGGGATTATATACTGCAATTATTGCAGGATTTTTAGCTTCAAGTTTTGGGGGGTCACGATTTTCTATTACAGGACCAACAGGTGCTATGACCGTTATTATTCTATCAACCATTAGTAAGCATGGGCTTGAAGGGCTGTTGCTTGCCACTTTTCTTGCAGGCTGCATCCTTGTTTTGCTAGGGTTGTTTTCTTTAGGTAAATTAGTAAAATATATCCCTTTTCCAATTGTCTCTGGGTTTACTGCAGGAATTGGGTTATTGCTCCTTATTGGGCAACTTCCAAATTTTTTAGGTCTTAGCATTGCACCGCAAGAACATGTCTGGGATACATTGGTTGCAATAGGAAAGCAATTCAGTGCGATTGATGCCTTGGCAATTGGTTTAAGCCTTGCAACACTTCTTATTTTATGGTTTTTTCCAAAACTGTTAAGCAAAACTAAACTTCTAAAATATATCCCTGCATCTTTTATTGCTTTGTTTGCAACAACGTTTTTTGTCCATTATTTTGGTTTTCCTGTTCCTTTAGTTGGTCAAATTCCAACCCAACTGCCCTCATTTAATTTTTTTGTAATTTCTTGGGAATTAGTTAAGCAAGTGCTTCCAGCTGCATTTACCATTGCATTGCTTGGGGCAATTGAATCACTGTTGTGTGCTGTTGTCGCTGATGGCATGACTGCTACCAAGCATGATAGCAATAAAGAGCTTGTAGGGCAAGGCATTGCTAATATTGCAGTTCCTTTTTTTGGTGGAATTCCTGCAACTGCTGCAATTGCACGTACAGCGGTGCTTATTCGAGAAGGAGCTAAAACTCGTATGGCAGGAATTTACCATGCGTTTTTTCTCCTGCTGATTTTGCTCTTTTTTGGTTCCTATGCAGCTTTGATTCCTAAGGCATTTTTAGCTGGGATGCTTATTTTTGTTGCTGTTCGTATGATTAATTTGCGTGAAATCCGGACTATTTTTCGTATCAGCAAATATGAAGCAGGGGTGCTTGTAGCAACGCTCCTTTTAACAGTATTGACTGATTTAGTGTTTGCAGTACAGGTCGGAATGATGCTTGCAGTTTTTTTGTTGTTCATTCGCTTTTCATCACTTATGGAAATCAAACCTATTGAAGAATATGATCCAACCCATGAATTATCGTTATTATTAAAAGAAAATCCTAAGCTTAGGGACAATGTTTCCATTTATACACTGCATGGTCCTTTTTTCTTTGGAGCAATGACGCTTTTTGACACAAAACTTGAAGAACATATGCATATTAAAAAGAAGTATATTATCCTTCGAATGAAGCATGTTCCTTATATTGATGCAAGTGCAGTCATTCGGCTTGTTGATTTTATTAAAAGCAGAAACAAAAAAGGCTATAAAGTTTTTTTAGCTCATCTTCAAGATGGTGTTCGTGAAACGTTATTTGCTAATCCAGAATTTCAGGAACTAATTGTTGATAATAATCTTTTTGATACGACTGATGAAGCCATTGATTATATTTTAAAAAAATATCTTAAATAACCCACTTTACATGTCTACTGTCTTTTCTGATTCGTTTTTTTCTTGGTGTTTTGAGGGTAGGTTATTTGTTTTTTTCTTTTTTTATTCCTTTCTTTTCTCTGCTACCCTTCTTTTTGTATCATTTTATTCTATGGATTCTACGCATCGCTTTTCATCGTCTTTTTTCTTTTTTTTCTTGATTGTTGTTCCTAAGATTGGAATATATCCCTTTTTTGGTTAATCGAATAGTTTAAATACTACTGCTTGTTAAATAGTACTGCTTGCTAAAACTATTCTCTTTTGGTGGTTGTCATGGTAATTCTTGCAAAACCCTATCAATCAAAGCGATTTTTGTTGGTCGGTCCTCAAGGATCAGGCAAAGGGACCCAAGCACAAAAACTTTCAGCTCTCTTGCACATCCCCCATATTTCAACGGGTGATATTTTTAGGGAGCACATCAAACAAAAAACTGAGCTTGGGCTTAAAGTCCAGGGATTGCTTTCTGAAGGGAAACTGGTTCCTGATGAAATTACCAATGAACTTATTCGCCAACGCCTTGCCAATCCTGATTGCCAGGGTGGGTTTTTACTTGACGGATATCCTAGAACACTGCCCCAAGCACATTTTTTAGAATCACTTGCTCCAATTGCAGCAGTAATTGATATAGAAGTTTCTGATGAAGAATCTATTCGTAGAATCTCAGGGCGAAGGACCTGCTCTTCATGCAACAAAGTCTATCATTTGTTGTACAACCCACCTCCCTTGCCCCAACGTTGTGCGTGCGGAGGAGAACTGTTTCAAAGGGAAGATGACAAAGAAGAGGTAATTCAACAACGATTAACGCTTTATCATCACCAGACAGCGCCAATCCTAGCATTCTTTAAGCCTTCTGGGCGTTTGCTTATCATTAATGGGCAGCAGCCAATAGAAAAAGTGTTTGATGATATTATTGCAGCTCTCTCACACTAGTTTGTCTTCCTTTTTCCTTAGCGTTTTTTGTTTCCTTTGCATTTGTTTTTTCCTGTGCATGTTTTTATTATCATTTTTCCATTTTCCATCCTACTTTTTTCCTACCTGCTCTGTTAAGGGTGTTGGTTATGCTTGAGCGCATTAGTTTTGAACACATTGACCCAAAAGATGTTACCGCATATGATTTGCATTATCATACAGAATATTCTTTTGATTGCCAAACCCCCTTACTTTCAGTCCTTAAGGCTGCAGAGCAAAAAGGGATTAATCTTGCAATCACTGACCATAACACGATTACTGGCAATCTGAAGGCAAGGGCATTAAAACCAAAAATTACGATTTTACCTGCAGTTGAAATTACTTTTGCAGAACATCGTGATTTGCTGTTTTATTTTTCCTCTCCTAAAGATTTAATCGTATTTTATGAAAAGGAAATCAAGCCAAAATTACCTCAAGGAACAAACATGCATCAAGAGCATGTTTTAGATTTTCTTGAGCATTTTGAGCCTGAAACCTACCAAGCAGTTTTAGTGTTACCTCATCCTTTTGGCAAATATAGAAAAAACATCTACTCGCTCTTTTCAAAACGGCCAGAGGATTGGTATTTGCTTGACAAGGTTCACGGGTTTGAAATTTTTAATTCAGTGCTCCCACCAAAACTTAACAGAAAAGCTGTTGGCTGGGCCTATGCTGAGCATAAAAGCATTACTGCTGGTTCTGATGGGCATCTGCTTGAGCAGCTTGGTAACGGTATCACGTATTCATATACCGAGTCTGATATTTTAGAAGCGATACGAAAAAACAAGACGTATATTACTGGGGCTGCAACCAATTATTTAACAAAGGGTCATTATCTTGAATCCTATCTTAAAGGGTATTTTGATCTTAAAGTAGGGTCTTACAGGGAGCGGCTTGAACAGCTGGAACATGATTTTAAGGGACTCAAAAAAAAATTATCAGAAAAACGAAAACTTTTAT
>JAWAQC010000037.1:0-6722 GCA_038894115.1 Candidatus Woesearchaeota archaeon
CTTGCCTCTTGGGGTTTTTACAGCAATTACTGGGGTTTCTGGCAGTGGCAAATCAACCTTGGTGTATGAAATCTTGTATAAGGCATTAATGCAACAGCTTCATGGATCAAAAGAAAAACCTGGGGCCTACGATTCCTTAACGATTGATGGTGTGCTGGATAAAGTCATTGTTATTGACCAAAGCCCGATTGGTAAAACACCCCGAAGCAATCCTGCTACCTATACCAAAGTGTTTGATGATATTCGGTATGTGTTTTCCCAAACCACTGATGCGAAAATGCGAGGCTTTGATCCTGGCAGGTTTTCCTTTAATGTTAAAGGAGGCAGATGCGAGGCATGTCAGGGTGATGGAGTTATTAAAATTGAAATGAACTTTTTGCCAGATGTGTATGTTGAATGTGATGAATGCAAAGGCAATCGATACAATGCAGAAACCCTTGCTGTAAAGTTTAAAGACAAGTCAATTGCCCAAGTCTTAGCAATGACTGTTGATGAGGCTGTTGAGTTTTTTTCATCCTTTCCCTCACTTAGAGAAAAGCTACTCACCTTGCAGCGTGTAGGACTTGGGTATATCAAACTTGGCCAAAGCTCAACCACGCTTTCTGGTGGTGAAGCACAGCGCATAAAACTTACCAGAGAGCTAGCAAAGCGCTCTACAGGCAATACGCTTTATCTTCTTGATGAGCCAACCACAGGATTACATTTTGCAGATGTTAAAAAATTAATAGCAGTACTTAATGATTTGGTTGAAAAAGGCAATACTGTTGTAGTCATAGAGCATAATCTTGATGTGATAAAATGCGCTGATTATATTGTTGACCTTGGGCCAGAAGGTGGAAATGCTGGTGGGATGATAATTGCCCAAGGAACTCCAGAGGAGGTTGCAATGCAAGCGCACAGCTACACGGGGCAATTTTTAACCAAGATCTTGGCAAAGCACGCTGGAGCGCATCTTGGAGCAACGCGCGTTGCAAAACAAGGATCAGCTAAAACCCAAAAGGGAGTAAACCAGGAGCGCTTAAAACATGAGCACATCCCTAATCAAAAACGTACCAAATCAAAACAATAGCTAACGAAAAGGCAAAATCCTAAACCAAAAAAAACATCAAATCAAAAAACAAAATAAAAAATCAAAAAATACTATCCACTTTTACTACTAACAATTTTTACTGCTAACCTTTTATTCTTTGCAGTTTTTCGACACCTTTTTTATCCTCTCCCTTTATCCTTATCTTTGTCCTTCCATTTATTGATTCATGCATTGTAATGGTATGCACAAACTCTGCACAAATGCTGGGTTGTACAAATATCGGTTGATAGGTTGGCAAATAGAGGTTGGCCATGTGGTAATTTCTTATCAGCATTTACCTTCTGCTCCTGGCTGTTATCTGTTTAAAGATAGCGAAGGCAAGGTTTTGTATGTTGGCAAAGCTGCAAACCTTAAAAAACGCGTCAGCCAGTATGCACTTACAAAGCAGCTTGACCCAAAAACCAAAGCATTGCTTAGCCATGTCACATCTGTTGATGTTATTGTTACCAACACCGAAGTTGAAGCTTTTTTGCTTGAAAACACGCTGATTAAGAAATACCAGCCGCATTATAACATTAACCTCAAAGATGCTAAACGTTATGCCTACCTTGCAATTACCAATGAGCCATTTCCACGTCTGATTACGGTTCGTAAGCGCGAAGGCGAAGTGTATGGTCCTTTTGTCTCTGGTACAGAACGCGATGATTTGCAGCAGTTGCTCGTAAAACTTTTCAAACTGCGCACCTGTAATACCTTGCCTAAACGTGCCTGCCTTCGTTACCATTTAGGCATTTGCAGTGCTCCTTGTATTGGCGCAGTAGACCCGCATGAATATGCGCAATCTGTTGACCATGCTCGCCAGGTGCTCAAAGGAAAAAGTACTACACTTCTTGCAGTCTTAGAACAAAAGATGACAGAAGCTTCAGCAGCCCAAGCATATGAACAGGCATTGCAATACAGAAACCAAATTCAGGCATTGCAAGCCCTACTTCAGCGCCAGGCAGTTGAGCGCAGCCCTGTGCATAATGAGCATGTCCTGCATTATCTTCTTGAGCATGACCAGGTGCATGTTTTAGTGTTTGTTGTAGAAAAAGGAATGCTTGGGCAAAAACAGGAATTTTGTTTTGCTTACCATGAAGATTGGTTTGAAGAATTTCTTGTCCAATACTATTCCCAAGAGCCACTTCCACAAGAACTTATTTTGCCTCAATCGGTTTCACCAGCAATGCAAGACTATCTTAACCAAAAAGCAGGCAGGCAGGTGCGTATAACCATCCCTCAAAAAGGTGAAAAAAAGCAGTTGCTTGATTTAGCATTGCTTAACCTTCAATCCTCGGTTTATGGTGCTGAACAAAAAGTCATGGCATTGCAAAAAGCCTTAGGCATGCAAAGCCTACCAGCTGTGATTGAATGCATTGACATTTCCCATCTTTCTGGTTCTTCTACCGTAGCTTCCTTGGTGCAGTTTGTTAATGGAAAACCTAACAAAAGCGGATATCGGCGGTTTGCTATCAAAACTGTGGAAGGCATTAATGATGTTGCAAGCATTGCAGAGGTTGTAAAACGCAGGTATGGGCGCCTTGCTGCAGAAGGCTTGGCAATGCCTGATTTGGTGGTTATTGATGGGGGCAAAGGGCAGCTTCGTGCTGCCTATGATACTTTGCGTATGCTTGGAATCATGATTCCTGTTATTAGTCTTGCAAAGCAGTTTGAAGAGATTTATGTTCCTGGAAAGCCTTTGCCCATCAGATTGGATAAGAAAAGCATGGCATTGCAACTTTTGCAGGAGATTCGTGACGAAGCGCATCGGTTTGCTCTTACCTATCATCGGCTCCTGCGCAAAAAAAAACAATTTGACCTATAATAACTATCATGCTACGTTTGAACTCTATTACCCTCAGGACATTTGTTTGCTTGTTTGATTCATTTTTCTTGTAATATTTATTTTCTTTCCTGGTTTCATAACCTTTTTATACTTACTTTTTCTTCTGCTTGACTATGAAAAACAAGCATGTTGGCTATCTTATCTTAGGGTTTGCACTGGTGCTGGGCATTATTACTTGGCTTTTTAATCATGCATTGATGGGCATTGTAACCAGCTCTTGTTCACATGGCCCAACCTGTCCAATGTGGGGGTCATTACGATTGCAAACAACCATTAGTTTTGTTCTTATCGGGGCAATCGTTCTTTTTGCCTTATACTTTATCTTTTTCTCAAAAGACCAGGACTTTAGCCAGCAACCTGCTTCTTTATCTGAGTTTTCCAAAGTATCTGAGGATTTGCCAAAAAAACCCAACAAAGAAACCTTTGCACAACAGCTGGCAGCATTAAGTCCTGATGAACAATATGTTATGAATAAATTACTTGATGCCAATGGCTCCCTGTTTCAGTCTGATTTGGTGCAAGGCCAATACACAAAAGTGAAAGTAACCCGAATTCTTGACAGGCTAGAAGGAAAAGGGCTTATTGAACGAAAACGTAGGGGCATGACCAATATCATTTTACTTAAACACCATCCCTAACCCTTAATTCTTTTCTTCTTTATTTTTATTTTTTAGCATTCTTTTCTGATGTTCTTTTTTCTTTTTCTCTTTTGCATTCCTTTTTTGTTCTTTTCTTTTTTCTTTCCATTATCCTTTTGTTTTTTTCTTTTCCATACTTTTCCTTTCCAGAAGTATTCGTTTACATCCTAATCTATTTTACCTTATTTTTTACTTTCTTTAGTTTCTAATCCTTTATGAAACCGTTAGTATTGAAACTAGTTTCATATCATCTTTTATAAGGGGTTTCAAATTGGTAATATCAATTGGTAATTATCTACTTTTCGTGCTTTCGCTTGAGTGACCATGAAAAGGAACATTACCAAAGGTCTTTTTGTAATAAAGAGGAGGTGTTAGACCATGAATGGAAAATATTTTATTTTTGGTGGAATCAGTCTGCTTGTTTTGGCAGGGCTTTTTTTAGTGTTTGCCAAGCCCGGTATTGCGCAAACGACTGAACCTGCAGCAGGATCTCCTAGCTTTGTGCAGCAGGAAAGTCCATCCCATACCTGCAGAATGGGTTCTGGTGGTTGTGGATGTAAGCAAACCGGAAGCTGTGGATGCTCATCTTGTGGTTGTGCATCTGGTGGCTGTGCAGGTGGATGTGGGTGCGGCTGTGCACAGTAAAATCTAATGTACAACTTTAGGGTTTATTTAGCGCTAGCACGTTCCGCTGTTTCTTTTTTTTCTTGCCTTTTTTGATTGTCTTTCTTTTTTTGCATAAGGCTTTTATAGCTTGGCCTGTTTCTTGTATCTGATGTCTTCCTACACCTTAAAAAAGCAACGTGCAGTGTTTCCTTTTGTTCTTGAAACTGACTTAGTTCCAAAAGGTTCTCAGCCACAGGCAATTGCTGCACTTACTTCTGGATTTTTTAAAAACAACTACAAATTTCAAACCTTACTTGGGATTACAGGAAGCGGAAAAACCTTTACCATGGCGCATGTAATTCATGCCCTGCAAAAACCTACCCTAGTGCTTGTCCATAATAAAACACTAGCAAGGCAGCTGTACCAAGAATTTAAAGTCCTCTTTCCTAAAAACAGAGTTGAATATTTTGTCTCGTACTATGATTATTATCAGCCAGAATCCTATATCCCCCAGAGAGACCTTTATATTGAAAAAGATGCGCAAATTAATCCGAAAATCGAGCAGATGCGCCTTGCTGCAACCGCATCATTACTTAGCCGCTCTGATGTGATTGTGGTATCTTCTGTTTCCTGCATTTATTCTGTTGGCAATCCTGAGCATTATGATGCTTTGGGGTTTGAAATTGCTGTTGGTCAAACCCTTGACCGGTTTACCCTGCTTGAGCAATTAATTGCAATGCTCTATGAACGCAATGATACTGAACTTGCTGCAGGCAGATTTCGGGTAAAAGGCGACGTTGTAGATATTATTCCAGGGTATAGTGAGCATGTAATTCGGGTTGAATTTTTTGGTGATAGTATCGAATCGATTATGGAACTTGATAAAACCTCAGGAAGCGTGTTGCGGAAATTAGAGTATTATTATTTGTTTCCTGCTCGCCATTTTGTGATTCCTGAACAGCAACTGCATGCTGCGCTAGCAAGCATTGAAGAAGAACTTAATCAACGCTTGCCAGAACTAGGACCACTCGAAGCACACCGGTTGCGCCAGCGCACCATGCATGACCTTGAAATGATTCGTGAAACCGGATTTTGCAAAGGAATTGAGAACTATTCACGGCATTTTGATGGCAGAAAACCAGGACAAACACCCTACTGCTTGCTTGATTATTTTCCCGATGATTTTTTGCTCATCATTGATGAAAGCCACCAGACCATTCCACAATTGCATGCCATGTATGAAGGTGATCGCCAGCGCAAGCAAAACCTGATTGATTTTGGGTTTAGGCTTCCAAGTGCGTATGATAATCGGCCGCTGCGTTTTGATGAGTTTGAAACGCATTTGCAGCGTTGCAAAACGCTTTTTGTTTCAGCAACGCCAAGCAAGTATGAGCTTGCCCATTCAAAGCAAGTTGTTGAACAAATTATTCGCCCAACAGGATTAGTTGATCCTCCAGTCTTTGTTCGTGGGACAAAAGGCCAAATCCAGGACCTTGAGCAGGAGCTTACAGCAGTCATTGCCAGGGGAGATAGGGCATTAGTAACCACCCTTACTAAAAAACTTGCTGAAGAACTAGCAGAATACCTTGCTCATAAAGGTATTAAAACGCGGTATTTACACTCTGAAATCGATACGCTTGAACGCAGTGAAATCATTCGTCAGCTTCGGCTTGGCAACTTTGATGTTTTAGTGGGAATTAATTTGCTTCGTGAAGGATTAGATATTCCAGAGGTAGGGTTTATCGCAATTTTAGATGCAGATAAGGAGGGTTTTTTGCGTGATGCTAAAAGTCTTATTCAAATTATTGGCCGTGCAGCTCGCAATGCCAATAGTTCTGTTGTCTTATATGCTGATACGGTTACAGCGTCAATGAAAAAAGCGATTGATGAAACCCAGAGAAGGCGGGCATTGCAACTGGCATATAACCAAGAGCATGGGATTGTTCCTGTTACCATTAAAAAACCAATCCAGGAAGAATCATTTGCGATTATCAAGGATATCAAGCACATTCCTAAAGCAGAAATTCCGGCACTGATTCTTCAGCTTGAAGCTGAAATGAAAAAAGCAGCAGATGCCCTTGATTTTGAAAAAGCAATCGCATTACGGGACAAAATCGCAGCACTAAAAGCTCGCTAAGCCAAGGTGCTCTTAAGGCTTGCAGTACTATTCTTTTTTTTTACGTGGATTGTTTTTCTGATCGCTCCCCCCTTTTTGTTTTTACTATGTCATAACAAAATTGAAATTGTGGCAAGATTTAAATATCACTTCTACTCAAAAAAACGATTATGATCCATGATAGAAAATTAGGAGATATTATGATTCGCCATGTGGCTACAATTGGACCAGATGAAAAAATTACCACCGCAGCTCGAATTATGAGCCTTAAAAATATTGGCTCGATTATTATTACCCAAGATGATGAATTAGTTGGTATTTTAACAGAAAAAGATTTTCTTAAGAAAGTAATTGCTCGGGGTCTTGATCCTAATAAAGTCTTGGTAAAAGATGTGATGACTACCAGCTTAAAAACTGCAAAAGAAGATGACCTTATTTTTTTAGGGT
>JAWAQC010000038.1:0-6691 GCA_038894115.1 Candidatus Woesearchaeota archaeon
AAAAAATCTATTTTTTAGTGACATGTTGTCTTTTTTTAGTGGTTTTTGATTTTTGTTTTTATTTGTTTGTTCTTCTTCTATCATTTTTTATTCTCTTCTTTTCATTACTTTTAGCAATTTTTCCTGTTTTTTCTGCGCTAAAATGGCAAAAGTTATATAGGGGTCTATTTTTATTCTTTCTTTGGTCTTATCAGAATTAATGAATTATACTTATCAGTATTACTGATATTCACTGATATTCGAATCTTGAAGATTCCCTTAGAACAAATACACGCTCCCTAGGTGAAGCTTATGCCTTCGTTAACATTAAAATCCTCTTTACGGCAAAAAACTGCTCGCAAGTCTGCATCATCAAAGCAGCCTCAAGAAAAGAAGAAGATATCCTCTATCCCAGCAGCTAGAGCAGCAAAACCTGCTTCAGCTAAAAAAAAGCATGCTGGTATTGATATATCTTCCACAAGGAAGACTAGTGCTCCAAAAAATCTAAAACCTTCTGTCTTACCTTCTAGTGGTTCCTCAGGTGCAGCTTTTTCCAATGCTTCACCTGCAGTAACTCGTGCATTGCATCGTTCCAGCGTTCCAGGGTTACCCTTGCAAAAAAGTGTTCCGTATCAATTGATTTGTTTTGGCTCAGCAACATATGATGTGTTTATTACTACACAGACTGAGCTTATAGAAATTAAATCACCAACCACTGAAGAAAGTTTTATTGCATACCCCTCTGGTTCAAAAATTATTATTAAGGATCTAGAATTTTATACAGGTGGTGGTGGAACTAATACTGCCTGCACCTTTTCAGCATTAGGGCTTTCGGTAGGTTATGTAGGAATTATTGGCACTGATCCTACAGCAGATTTAATTAAGCAAGAGCTGCACCAGTTAGGGATTGCATTTTTAGGAAAGCAAAAAGAGGGCAAGACTGGATTTTCTGTTATCCTTGATAGTTTTGCTCATGATAGGACTATTTTAGCATATAAAGGTGTTAATGACAATTTTGAGCCTGGCGATTTTTCTGTACCCCAATATCCTGCTTTGTGGTACTACTTTTCTTCGTTGACTGGCCAAGCATTTACTACCTTTCTTGAAATTGTAACTACTGCTTCAAAACAAGGTATCAAGTGTGCTTTTAATCCTAGCAGCTACCTTATTAAAGAGAAACGTGCAGAAATCTTAGGCATTCTTCCAAACATCACAGCCCTTATTTTTAATTTTGAAGAAGCTAAGCTTTTATTAGGCTACCGAACTGAAGAAAAACTTGATCCCTTTATGCTTCTTAAGCAACTGTTAAGCTATGGCCCTACCTATGTTGTAATTACTGATGGTGCTAATGGATTATATGCCGGTACTCGTGAACATGAGTTCTTTGTGCGTATCCAGCCAAGAAAAGTTAGGGTTGTTGAAAGTACAGGTGCAGGTGATGCATTTGCATCAGCATTTATTGGAGGGTTGGTCCTTAAAAAAGATTTTGAGTATGCATTGCTGATGGGTTTAACCAATGCTGAAGGTGTTATTGGTATGCGTGGTGCAAAAAAAGGGATTAGAAACCTTGCACAAATTCAAGAAATTATTAAAACACAGCCGGTTTCAGTAACCAAGATAAAATCTCCTTAAGTACCTTTGGCTGTAACCCTCATAGCTTTTTTATTGTTGGTTCTTGTGCCTTATTTATCCTTGTCTATCCTTATTACTTGTAGTCCTTGCTTATGTTCTGTGACTGGTAGTAATGCTTTTTGCATTCGCATAATTTCTTGAGATAGCTATCTATCTTCCCTTACATCGTGTTTTTGTTTTGCCTGTTTGCAGATTCTTAGATATAATAGTTATGCTGATTATATTATTCTATTCAGAATATGATTAAAAATAGATTATGATTAAAAAACTTATGATTAAAAAACGAAGTGTTTAAAAAGTTGGAAGTTTGAAATACTACTTATGAAGCTCTTTACACATCGCACTTCTCACTTAGGTGTATTGTTTTTGGCTTTAATTTTGTTTGTTATGCTTCTTGTTTTAAGCTCTGGTTGCAGTGCAAAAGAAAAAAGTGTCTTGCATTGTACTCAATATGTGAATTTGGAAATTCTTAATCTTGAAGATTTGCATGCTAAACAGTGTTACACTACTAATGGCCAAGTACGGTTAATTTTGTTCAATGGAGGACATGTGCCTATCCATAGTTTTATTCTTGATATTGTAGGGTCGCAGGGGCGATTTACTAAAGAATTGGGGATTTATGTTGCCCAAGACCAAGTATTGCCATTGGAGATTGCTTTTCCTATGAAAGAATTGGGTAGTATTCAATCCATTGCGATTACCCCAAAAATAAAATATGATAATGCCTCTCTTACTTGCTCTTGGAGCAAGCGAATTATTAGTTCACTTGAACCATGTATGGATAGCCTTCAGCGTTAGGCGGTGATAGAATGGATGATGCCATACGAAAAGAACTGGTCTATTGTTTGCTGATGCTTCAGTATAATACTGATCCTATGATTTGTGCTCATTATCTTTTGCGTCTTAAACAGTGCTACCTTACACACCAGTTGGAAATCCCAAAAGACGTCGAACGGTTTATTGAAAAAGAAGCGCAACGAATTCATCAAGAGTTAACACCCATCTATGAACAAAAAAAAGCGGAGTTAGATGCTTTACAGCGCAAGGCAATCAAGTCTCCTTACCCTTTTGAGTAGTGTCTTTATTTATTTTTTGTATCAATCCTCCTCTTCCCTTAGGTACCGCGTTTATTTTAACCTCTTTTCCTGTTCCTTCCTGGATTAATTGGCTACCCTAAGTTTTTACCTTATGCTTTTATACTCCCTATAATTACAACTCCTTATTATTACTTAATGAACTTAAAGAGTTGGGGCTTTAACTGTTAGCATTGTCATCTCCATAGTCGAAAACTCTTTCCATAGTCTAAAACTATTTAAATCTTTATTTTATCCCTTCAATAAAGTGTGTCTTGCATTATTTTAATTAATTTTTAGTTACTTATATACCACTTGGTGTTAATTATGGGAAAAGAATTGTTACTAACTATAACCAATCTTAACAAAACTATTAAGGAGATGCCAGGTATTAATGCCTTGGATGTTGCTTTTAAGCATGCTATCAGCTTTGAAGGTCAAGATCCTTTGGCTGTAAGCATCAATGGCCAACTCTCAGATTTAACTACAGTGCTTGAGACTGATGCAACCTTAACCTATCATTTTTTTAGTGATGAGCAAGGAAAAGAAGTTTTTAGGCATAGTTCTGCGCATTTACTTGCACATGCAATTTTGCGCCTGTATCCCTCTGCAAAATTAACGATTGGACCAGTCGTTGAAGATGGTTTTTATTATGATATTGATTTTGGAGAAAAAACAATTACTCCGGATGACTGGAAAGCAATTAATGAAACGATGCACCAGCTTGCAAAAAAAAATATTCCTATCCAGCGTAAAGTGGTTTCAAAAGAACAAGCTTTAGAACTTTTTAAGGATAATCCCTACAAGATAGAACTTATCCAGGAGCATGGCGATGAGCTTTTAACAGTTTATGAGCAAGATGATTTTGTTGATTTATGCAGGGGTCCTCATCTGCCTAGAACAGGGCTTATTAAGGCAATTGCTATTACAAAGGTTTCTGGTGCCTATTGGAGAGCTGATGCAAAAAACAAGCAGTTGCAGCGTATCTACGGGATTAGTTTTCCATCAAAAGACCAACTGACAGAATATTTGGCGCTCTTGCAGGAAGCTGAAAAACGTAACCATCGCAAGCTTGGTGATGAACTTGAGTTATTTACTACCTTTGATCTTATTGGCAAAGGGCTGCCAATTTGGCTTCCCAAGGGTGAAATTATGCGCCAGGAAATTGAAAGGCTGGCCATTGAAACTGAAGCAAAAGCAGGCTATGTGCGTGTCAGCACTCCCCATCTAGCCAAAAAAGAATTGTTTGAAAAATCAGGCCATTTACCTTATTATGAGCATAGTATGTATCCTGCAATGGTGATGGATGATGGTACCTACTACCTTAAAGCGATGAATTGCCCTTTGCATCATCTTATTTATGGTATGCGCCAGCGTAGTTATCGCGAGTTGCCGCTGCGTATTGCAGAATATGGAACCTGTTATAGAAACGAACTTTCAGGAACACTTAATGGGCTTTTACGGGTAAGAAGCCTTCGTATGAATGATGCGCATATCTATTGTACAAAACAGCAAATTGAAACAGAAGTGGCTGCTACCCTTACTATGATTAAAGACTATTTTGCACTCTTTGGCCTTACCCAATTTTGGTTTAGGTTATCATTACATGACCCAGCAAACAAAGAAAAATATATTGACCAGCCAGAACATTGGGCTGCAGCAGAAGCTATTCTTAAAGGGGTTTTGGAACGCCTTGGCTTGCCTTATTTTGAAAGGAAAGATGAAGCAGCATTTTATGGACCTAAAATTGATGTTCAGTTTAAAAATGTGTACGGCAGAGAAGAAACCATGTCTACCGTGCAGCTGGATTTTGCTGCAAAAGAGCGTTTTGGGCTCTTTTATATTGATGAAACCGGTGCAAAAAATTATGATGTTTTTGTTATCCACAGAGCCCCGCTTAGCACGCATGAGCGGTTTATGGCGTTTTTAATTGAGCATTTTGCCGGGAAATTTCCACTATGGCTTAGTCCTGAACAAGTTCGAATCCTGACAGTAAATCAGCAGGTTGAAGCCTATGCAACTTCTGTTTTTGACCAATGCAAGCAGGCTGGCCTTCGTGTGCATCTTGATGATCGTCCAGAGTCAATACCAAAAAAAGTTCGTGAGGCACAGCTTGCTAAAATTCCTTTAATGCTCATTATTGGAGAAAAAGAGCAAGAACACAAGACCATTGCACTTAGAACAAGGGAAGGCAATGTTAGGTATGATTTATTCCTCGAAACTTTTTTAAAGTACACAACACAAGCTATTAATGAGCGTCATTTGGAATGGAAAATGCCATAATGTGTTTTTAATTCCTTATTGCTTTCTTCCAAGGTTCTTGTTTTTTACTTGCAGTGATATGGGATAAGAATTCTACTCTTTGCTCTTCCATTGCTTTTTTATTTGTTGATGTATTTATTGATTTTTATTGTTCGGAGTGGCCTTTTTCTTCTTGTTCTTGAATGCGAAGCAGGGTTATTTCAAATTCTACATCTTGCCCTGCCATACTAGGATTTAAATCAAGGGTAACAATATTTTGGTCATAGTAAATAATGGTTGCTTCTGCAACATGCGTGGTATATGGGATTTGCAATGCGATTTTATTGCCTAAAAATATTCTTGCTTTTCCTTCAACACTCTTTCTTGGCACAGATTGTATTAGCTTGGGATTACGTTCACCAAATGCGTGTTTAGCTGGCACGACAATCCTTCGTGTTTCACCAACAGCCATTGTTTTTACTGCTGATTCAAACGCAGGCATAACACGTTTTTTTCCAATGGTAAATGTGAGTGGTTCTCTTCCTTTCGTTGTATCAAACACATACCCAGAAAGTGTTTTTCCAGTATAGGCTACGGTAACAATTGTACCATCAGGAAGTTCATTTTTTTCATGGTTTGCCATTTTATTGTTGTTTTTATCGGCTTTGGGATTTTAAAACTTAGAGTCTTAATGGTTTTAATATATTTTTTAATGCTTTTAATATTTTTTCTTTGTTGAATGGGTGTTGGGCATCCAGTTTAAAACTTTTAATAACTAAATCTTTTAAGAACTACCCTATCCTAAAACGTAACTACTATTAAAATTGGATCGTCTACTATTGGGGTTCTTGCAAATTTGTGAAAAACTATCGCCTAATTTCTCACTTCTCCATAGGTTTTATAAATACAAACTTTTCACAGTATTGCCAGCACCCATTTAAAAATTTGTCCAACATAAAAAGTTTAAGGTGTGTGGTTTAAGGTTGTATAATAGGAATCATCTATAGTACTCGTCTTTTGGGATTATTATGCTCTTTATTTTAGCAGTTTAATTTTTAATCAGAGGTTTAGTTCAGTTCCTTACTTTAGGGTATACTTTTTGTGTTTGTGGGTTTGTTTGAGGGTTTTAATGAAATTCATATTATGGTGAATGTGCAATGGCAGTAAAAGTTGAAGTGTTTACCAGCCCAACATGCCCTTATTGTCCTAGAGCTTTGGCAGTTGCAAAAGAGGTTGCTAAAGAGCATGAAGGGGTTAAGATTATAGAAACTTCAACTATGACCAGTAGTGGAAGAAAACGGGCGATGCAGTTTTCAATACTTTCAGTGCCGACAGTTTTAATAACAGGTCCAGCTACTCAAGAACCTATTGGAATCCGTGGTGTTCCATCAAAGTCAGGATTAATAAAGGCTATTGCTATTGCTAATGGTCAAGAAGTGTTTGAAGAAAAAAAATCTTTGCTTGATCATGTAAAGGGGTGGTTTAGTAATTAAGCGATTTGATTCGTTTAGTACTTAAGCGATTAGATTACCCTTAACTTTTGATTCACTTAACTCCTGGTTATACTTAATAACTGCTATTTTTTTATCCTCTATCTGTTATACCTATTAAACATTTTTTACAATCTAAACATTATTTTATAATCCCTATCCTATAATCCTCTTATCAATTTTTTTTATCAACACATATGATTTACTTTATAATAGAATTAACCTTAATCATTACGTGGGGTGAAAGGTTATGAGCGAACAAGCCAATCCTTTTCA
>JAWAQC010000039.1:0-6579 GCA_038894115.1 Candidatus Woesearchaeota archaeon
TTCCATAAGATTTTTATAGATAGAACACGCATGAACGTTAACCACTGACAATAACGAAAAGAGAACAAAAAGAATAGAATGAGGGGAAGTTTAAGACAAAAAAACGAACAACACTAAAAACTCAAAAAAAACTCAAAAATAAGAAAACAAACAATAGTAGAACAAACAGAAAACCTAGAAAAGGATAAAACTATAACTTTACAAAAAAATAAAAAATAAGGTAACCAAAAAACACACAGGATTAAAAACAATAGGGATAAGGGATGGCATCAACACTAACAATACTTGGATGGATACTCCTTGGGATCGTGCTTCTTGTTGCAATGTTTTTTGCCTGGTGGAAATGGTATTTTTTGCGCGATCCACCGCGAGCAATTCCACAAGGAGAGGACCTTATTCTTAGTCCAGCTGATGGAAGGATTATTGCAATCTACACGTTTCCGCTTAACAACCAATCGTTGGCAATCCACAACCAATCATCGGAAAGCCAAAAGAAAACAAGCATACCCAACAATGATGCAAAAAAGAATGAAACAAAAGCAGCTCCTGTTCCAAGCGTAACGCAAGCTCTTGATGATGCTGTGGTGATTGAAAAAGGTCTTGGTACTCTTACAGTATGGTCTCATGATGTTGCACAAGAAGGCTACATTGTATCTATTTTTATGTCGCCGATGGATGTCCATTATAACCGAGCACCAATCCAAGGCACAGTATTGGAACAACAGCATGTTCCCGGGAAATTTTTTAAAGCAGACAAGTTTTGGCTTAGCCTGCAAAATGAACATAATATCATGCTCTTTGAAGATAGCCACCAGCGTAGGGTTAAAATAGTCCAAATTGCAGGATTTGTTGCACGACGGATTGTTTGGTTTGTCAACAAGGGCGACAAGGTAGAGCAAGGCCAAAAAGTTGGACTTATTAACTTAGGAAGCCAAGTAACCGTCATTATTCCAAAAAACACTGAACTGAACATTAAGGTGGGTGAGAGGGTCACTGCTGGAGAAACCATTCTTGCAGTATGGAAACCCACAAGCAAGGAAAAGCGAGGAGGAGAAACATAAAAGCACAGTAGAGTTAGCAACAACTGCGGCAATAACTCTTATTCAAAAAAGGGAGAGAGTGATGCTTGCGAAGGCTTTAGCTGGCCAAAATTTTTCTTGCCGTGGTGTTTTTTTCTGGGTTGGGATGTAGCTGCTGATTTCTCCGTGCTTGGGCCACTTAAGGAGGGTTCTAGCATCCCCTTTTGTACATGTGATTGAGAGGTTGTTATTTGCTCTTCTTGGGCTGATACAGAAGGTGAAGAATGCAAAGCATCCACCGGTGCGGTTTGCCCAAACAGCAAGGGAACACCATAAACACCATCATACCCTGGATCTACTGCAATTGCACCCTCACGGTTTTGAAGAATGGCACGTGCTATCTCTGCATTGGACCGCTTTGCAAGTTCTTCTTGAGGCATTGAAAGCAAGACCTCATATTCATTACTGCCTGCAACAAGCTGGTAATAGCAACTCCACACTTTCTTACTACTTGGAGCAGAACCAAAATATGCTGCCAGAATATCTGATAAAGGAAGCAGGGTAAAAAATGGTTTTGCTGAAGGCGGTATATATCCTACTGGCCGAGTAGCTAACTCTTCAACCCGATATTCTACACCAATAGTCAATGGTTTTTTACACACAGGACAAAGGCAATGATTTGCTTTAGACTGCTGGGGAGTAAGCCGCACCTTACAATCAGCATGACCATCCCAATGATATTTGCCATATGCAGGATCCACTTCAATGGTTCCAAGCAATCCTTGGCCTGTGCGCAAACTTGCAAGCACTGCATGGTAAGAAGAAATATCTGCAAACAGCGTGGCTTCCCTACTCATACGCCAGGGCCAATAAGAATGCAAGTCAGAAAAAGAAACAATTTGATACTGATCGAGTTCAGCGATTCGCCAGTTCATCGGCGGATCACTGCTTAGCCCTGTTTCAATAGCATGAATGCACTCCGTTTTGTCTAAAAATGCTTCCTGCAACGAATCAAATCCAGACTTTGAGCCAAACAAGCCAAACCAAGGTGTCCAAATATGGGCAGGAATAATTTCAATGTCGTTGTCAATACGCTGCATGGCTGCTGCAAAATCCCTGCAACTGATATTAAAAATGGGTCTGCCATCATAATCAACCCTGCCATGCTGAAGCAAATAGTCAGTAATTTTATCAACTGCTGCAAAGGTAGGGGCAAGTACAACAAGATGCACACGCCTTCCTTTTCCGCCTTGGCTGTACGCAAACGAAAGCTCGGTTTGCAAAAGAAAAGGAAATCCTGTCTTGGTATAATAAATCCCTGTTCCTTTATCCACAAGTTGCGCTTTCAGTTCTTTATTCCAGAGAGGATGGGTAAAATCACCTGTGCCAAGCAAATCAACACCTTTAAACCGTGCATAGGTTTCCAAGGTAGCTAAATCCAAATTGCTCGACGTTCCTTGCGCATACTTACTATGGATATGCAAATCAGCAAGATAACCATAGGGTTTGTTTGCTGGAAGGCGTGCATCCGTTTGAAACGAAAGTGGAGCACGCGTAGTTGCTAAAGAAGACGAAGGTTGGTTCAGCACAATTCACCTTAAAATTCAGTTAATTTTTTCAATCCTGATGCTTCAATAATCGTCGTATTACCTTCTGCACCGCCTTGGGTTTTTTTCACACTGATATAGCCATTGCTTGCAAGCTTGTCAATCCGACGCTGAAAGGTTTTATAGGTTCCTTTGCCGCCTTGTTGTTGATACAACGCAAAGAGATCACCGATTTTTTTTCCTGAATGCGCTTTGGCAATACTTAAAACAAGTTGCTCGTCAGGATCAAGAGCGTCTTTGCTTTTAGAGGTAAAAGTATCAAGCTTTTGGATTGCAGCGTTAACATCCTCTGCAGTGATGGCCTTGCGCGAATGCTCTTCACAGCTATTGCCTGCTTCACGAAGTAAAAATAAGCCAGTGCGCAGATCCATCAGTTCATAGGTTTTTTGTGCAACAGTGCCGAGCAATGCGTCAGAAAGAACACCAGGATAGAAGGCTGCTTCTGCCCGTTGCGCCAGGATGGTCTTAACTTGCTCTAAGGTGTATGGCCTAAATGCTATCAAGTCAGGTGTCAAGCGTGATTTAATGCGAGCATCAAGGTGTTTAATCCACTCGTCATCATTGGTAATCAAAATAATCGATTTTTTATAGATCTCATTAAGCAACAAATACAAATAATCAGATTCCTCAGCCTTATCACATTCATCAAACACAAACACTGCAGCTTTTTTGTTAATAATTTTTGCAACCACCTGGAATAATTCATCAGTTTTTTTGTTGTGGGTAAATTTGTATTCGAGCTGTTCGCATAATTCAAGAAGAATCTTGTAGGTTGAATTCTTTTGCCAGCAATTAAGATAAAAAGGCACGATATCATCGGTTTGCTCTTCAAGTTCTTGGAGAATATGTCGCACTGCAGCAGTTTTGCCGATACCTGGCCTTCCATAAACTACAACATTTGTCCCAGACCTTCCTTGAAATAACGGCTTGATAGCTTTTGCCACTGCAAACTGTTCATTTTCCCGAAAAGGTATCAATTTCGGCAAATATTCATACTCCAAAGCGACAGGATTTTTAAAAATCGTCTGGTCAGCTTTAAGCATATCGTGGAAAATCCCCATAACAAAAAGTAAAATGGAAAACCTATTTATGTGTTTTGGTTTGAAAAGGAAAAAAACAGCAGTGAGAAACAAAATTTCAGGGATGACAAAAGTTTAGGGATGTGGAAAAAGTACTGTATAAAGAGGAAGAACGAAAGCCAAGGTAAAGGAAGCAACCTAAAGAAGAAAAAAACAAAGAAAGAATAAAGAAAAGCAAACAAGAAAAACGCTACAAAAAAAAGCAAAAGATTGGTTTAAGGGGTTTAAGGGTTATTAGTTTTTTTCTTTAAGCGTTTTATTCTTTAAGCGTATGTTCTACCATTGCTGCATAGGCTTGCCTGGTAACAAAAACACCAAAGGTAACACCCGCAATGGTCGTCAAAGCAAATCCTTTAAGCAATCCTGCACCTGCAAAAAGCAGGGGGACCATTGCAACAACGGTTGCAAAATATGCTACCAACACAATAAAGAACGCATTTTTAATCCGCTCTTTCCAGGTAAGCACAAGGGTTTGCTTTTCACCCTGCAATATTTCATCTGCGATAATGATTTGGTCATCCACCCCTGTGCCAACAGCAATGATAATGCCTGCAATTGCTGCCAAATCCAAATCCCAGCGCAAGAGGCTGGCAAGGCCTAGCAAGAGCACGACTTCTGAAAGCATGGTGATAATCATCGGAATGGAAATCTTAATTTTGCGGTAAATTAAAAACACGCTTAAGACAACAATGAGAATTGCAAGCATCCCCACTTTAAGCGCATTCTTGGCAAATTCTTTTCCAAGCACAGGAGAAATATTATCTGCCTTAACAATATTCATTTTTACCTGCAAACTGCCAGTAATCATGACAGTTTGAAGCTTTTTCATTTGGTCAAGTGCTTGGTACATGCTTTGGTCACGGGTAGAACCAATAGCACTGCCTGAAATTTGGATATTGGTAATCGCATTGCCTTTAAGGCCACGGCCAATATTTAAGGTATCTATGAGTTCTCCATCCAAATACAATTCTATGGGCTTTTCTAGATATTGCTGGTCAGGAGGAATAGGATTGCCATATTGGTCAATGGTCACCACTGCCAAATTTGCTGTTGCTAATGCCTGGCGCTTAGCTGCTTCTTGTGAAAGGGTAACTGTAAACCAAAATCCAGATGCATAGTTGCCATCATCAAGCCTGCGGGGTGGGTTGCGCGGATCAATGCCTGAACATTCTGGGCTTCTGCAAACAAACTTAACATCTCCCCCGCCAGTAAAAACAACTTGGTCGCCAATCTTTGCTTCAAACTTGCCCTGCTTGGCAAGCAAATCACGAACTTCTTGGATATTTGCACCTGCAATTTCAACTGCAATATATTTAGGAGTTCCCCCTAATGCTTTTGGCCTGTCATATATAATGCGTGGAATAATATTAGAAAGACCATAGACATTAAGGCGCTGCTCCATCGAGGTGCGAATCGTTTCCATCTCTTCTTCGCTTAAGGGATATTCTGGCTCAAGTAAAACTCTAGTTCCGCCTTGCAAATCTAATCCCAAGCGAATATTGGTTTTTGGAGCATCTTCAACAAAGAGCCCAATGGGTTCTAGGCCAATAGGTTCAGCAATCGTTTTATTTACATAGACAGTTTTATTAACCAGTTTTTCTATGCTAATCGTCGTACCGTTGATGGTTTCATTGACCCGCATCCGCTCTTGGACAATTTTTTCTTCTAACTCATCAAGTACTGTAATTTTGTAAGCGGTGCGAGTGACAAGAATATACCCATCCGGGCGCTTGTTGGTTTCAATATAGAGTGTTTGGTTGGGAGTAACCGTTTTCATAAACGCATAGTAATCATTAATGGTAGTGATGGGTTGGCCATTAATGCTTACAATGCGCTCAAGCGATGTGGGCTTGGCATTGGGCTTAGGCATCTCAATGCCTGCCTCAAATGCAGCACTATTTTTAACAACGCTTTTAATGGCTACACCTTTTGCAAACGGATTGGGACTGATTGCCCAAAGTGCAAACAACAAAACCACAACAAGGAGAATGATCCGAGGTGATTTGAGCAGGGGTAGGATTGGTTTCATTGCCCATCACCTCTCCTAGCATAGGATACAGCTGGCGTTGCAAATCCATAGGATTGTTGACCTTTTGTTTTTTGCTCTTGTTTTGCTGCATACCAGCGAATAATCCCCACATTTTGAATCCAGGTATAAATCAAATCAAACAACAAACCGATGAGGATAATGGTAAAGATTTCCTGCAGTTCTGCAGAGGTTGAAAAATATAAACCTACAGCCACTGCTGCAATGGTAGTAAAAGTCATAGCAAACCCTGTTTTAAGTGCCTTAAGAATGCGCTCATCAATGGTTCCTTCTTTTCGTTTAAACACGCGTGTTGAAAGCAAGATATCAGTATCCACAGAATATCCAATCAACATCAGTAATCCAGCAATCCCTGCTGTTGAAAGCTCAAACCCAAGGAGGTTATACAGTGCAATGGTTGAAACAATATCAGAGAAAACGCACAGTACAATGGCTGCACTAGGAACAAAAAGTTTAAAGGTAATGAACACCACTAATGCCATAAAAATAAATGCAATAATTACTGCAAGAATTGCTGTCCTGAAAAAATCACTGCTTAAGCTTGCGCCAATGGTGGAAATATTTTCTTGCAAACTCTCTTTATTAGTTCCAGGAATTACTGCCATAATGGCTGCTATAAAAGCATCAATTTCATCTGCGTACATATCAATTTTTAAATGATAAGGGATAATTTTGGTTGGTTCATTATCAAAAAATCTATCTCCAATTTCATAAATAGGGGTTAAATCTAAATCATTAGCTGCTTTTCTAGCACATCTTAGATATTGCTCATTAACCTTACTAATTTGAAATGCCATAACTCTTTTTGTTCTAGGATTGTATAGTTT
>JAWAQC010000040.1:0-6461 GCA_038894115.1 Candidatus Woesearchaeota archaeon
GGTGCAGAAAATTTTTTGTGTTTCTCTCCCTACAACTTTTCTTTCCTTGTAAAAAATCATGGTAACTGAAAGCGTTTATAAAGATTATGCTTCCAATAAAGTATTTTATTGTTCGTGTTAAGGGTACTTTACCCTTCGTTTTTTATCTTTTAGGTTATGTTTTGTTTATTCTTTTTCCTGGTTTTTCATACCTTTTTTGTTTATTCTTGGGACCTTTTTGCTACCTTTCTGCTTATTCTAAGCTCTATTTCTATTCTAGCTCTCTTTCTAGCTTTTTTTTGTAGTTTTTTATTCTTCTTTACTCTTTCCTTATCCCTTCCTTTTTTTTATTATAATCCTTTTATTATACTCCTCATGAATCTACTTCTTTTAACCTTAATTGTGAATAGTATGTATTGCCAATAGATTTAAAAATATTAAGTTATTTTCATCTTAGTATGGGTGTTCCTACCAAGCAATCACCAATGCCTGACTCTTTGCATAAATCAGCAGCTTCAGAAGCAAAAACGATAGCAAAAGGTTCTCGTGTGCAGGTTTCAAAAGAAAAATCTGCGGCTCTTGAAGCACCTTTAGAATCCCTCTATGCTCTTTTAGGCACTCGCGCTGAAGGTTTAACTGATGAAGAAGCAGCGCAGCGACGAGCTCTTTATGGTCCTAATGTCATTACTGCAGTGCATAAAAAAAGTAAACTCCTTTTGTTTCTTTCTCAGTTTAAGGATTTTTTGCTTCTCTTATTGCTCATGGGCTCAGCAATTTCATTTTTTCTTGGCCATATTACTGATGGAATTATTATTGCAGGAATTGTTCTCATGAATGCTATCATTGGGTTTGTCCAAGAATATAAAGCAGAGCGTTCACTGGAAGCATTGCAAAAAATGGTTTCTTTGGAGTGCACTGTCCTTCGTCAAGGAGTCGTTAAGCGTATTTCCCGTGAGGATCTTGTTCCTGGTGATATTCTCTTCTTAGAAGAAGGAGATAAAATTCCTGCTGATGCGCGTATCATTGAAAGCAGCGCATTGTTTGTTGATGAGTCTTCGCTTACTGGAGAATCATTTAAAATCCCAAAAATGCCTCTTTCCTCTTCTCAGCTTACTGACCAACAGCAGCCATCTCATCTTGTTTTTATGGGAACCCATGTGGTGAGTGGGAGAAGCAAGGCAGTCATCTATGCGACAGGGATGAACACCGAGTTTGGTGCAATTGCAGCCCTTACACTTGAAGAAAAACAAGAGCCTACACCATTGCAAAACGAATTTTTGCATCTGAGCAGTGTTCTTGGAAAATTTGCTATTTTGGTTAGCATTCTTGTTTTCATGGTGGGCTTTGGAATTCGCAATGAGTCTTTTTTTACCATGTTTTTGTATGCTGTCAGCATTATGGTGGCTGTAGTTCCTGAGGGGCTTCCCACTGCTATTACAGTTTCCTTGGCAATGGGTGTGCGTCGCATGGCAAAAAAAGGTGCCATTGTCAAAAAACTTTCAAGTGTAGAAACGCTTGGGTCAACAACCGTCATCTGCACTGATAAGACCGGGACAATCACAAAAAACCAAATGACGGTCACCACTTTATTTTTACCCTGGAAACCTATTGAAGTGACTGGCAAAGGATATGATGGAACCGGTCGCATTCTTGAACAAGACCAAGAGGTCTATAAACAACTTCTTCTTATGGCAGTGTTGTGTAATAATGCGACCTACACGCCTCCTTTGGCAGCACAGCAAAATTCTGTGCAGGGTTCCCCTTCGGTTGAGAATTCTGCAGGTGGGAATTTATCTGAAACTGCTCACCATGATTCTTCTTCTGCCACGCCTTCTTTGCTTTCCTCTTCTGATCAAAGCAATGCTAACCAGATCACCGGCGATCCCACTGAAATTGCACTCTTAGTCTTGGGGTATAAAGCAGGTATTACCCCTGCGGTGCTTGCCCCTGCTTACTCTCGTGTTGGTGAGATCCCCTTCACCTCAGAGCGCAAGAAAATGAGCGTTCTTGTTGCAGAGCATGCAGGTGTCCAGCCTCTTTCTTTATCTGCACCCTCTCAACAGGGTTCTTCTGAGACTACTCCTTCTACTGCTTTCTCATCACAATCAGATTCCTCTTCAAAAGAACGAACAGGCTCTTTGAAGACAGCGTTGCCTCACCTCCAACCACATTCCCAACCTCCTTCTGGTTCTTCCTCCTATTACTTGTTTGTCAAAGGTTCACCATTAGAGATTATTGCACAGTGCACGCGTATTCTTGTCAAAAACAAGGTTAAACCCCTCACGGACAAAGAGCGTTCCTTGCTTATCAAACAAAATACAGCAATGGGAAATCAAGCATTGCGGGTCATTGCATTTGCCTATCGTCCACTGCGTTCTGACCAGGTAAAGGCATCAAGCCACGAGCTTGAGCAGGACCTCATCTTTGTAGGGTATGTGGGAATGATTGATGCTCCCCGAGAAGAAGTAAAGCAAGCCATCGCCTTGTGCACCCAGGCGGGCATTACTACGATTATGATTACTGGCGATCAAGTCGCTACCGCAAAAGCAATTGCGTTGGAGATTGGGCTTTGCCAGGATGAATCCCAGATTCTTGATGCCCGCGAACTTTCCTCTTTATCCGATGAGGAGCTTGACCAGCGCATTGCAACAGTTCGGGTGTTTGCGCGCAGCACTCCCAGCGACAAGCTGCGGATTATTGAATCGCTTCGACGAAAAGGGAATGTTATTGCCATGACAGGCGATGGGGTCAATGATGCCCCTGCTCTCAAGCGTGCAGATATCGGCGTAGCGATGGGTATTACTGGCACGGATGTGAGCAAAGAAGCAAGCACGATGGTGATTACCGATGACAATTTTGCAACGATTGTTAGTGCAGTTGAGGAAGGCCGAGGAATCTATGCCAATCTTAAAAAAGTTGTGCTCTATAACTTAACCGGCATTGGTGGCGAATTGCTTTTGATTCTCTTTGCAATTTTGATCGCACTTCCTTTGCCACTAACCGCATTACAAATTTTATGGGTTAATGTAGGCACCGAAGTGTTCCCAAGCTTTGCATTGGGTATGGATACAAAAGAACGCAACCTTATGCAGCAAAAACCCAGAAAAAAAGAAGCACGGATGCTGGACAAAACCATGCTTATCAATATTCTCTTTTATGCATCAATCATTTTTGTTGGCTCGCTCTTCCTTTTCTTGCTCTATTACGACGGCGATGCAACCTACCATTATGCTCAAACAATGGCATTTGTAAGCCTTGTTGTCTTTCAAATGTTTAATGTGTTTGTTTTTCGCTCAAGTACAGAGACTGTTTTTAGCAGATCCTTTTTTAGCAACCGCATAGCACTCGTTGCAGTAGCAACCTCATTGCTGATGCTTCTTTTCCTGCTCTATATTCCTTTCTTACAACACGCTTTTACTCTGGTGCCTCTTACCTTAACTGATTGGGGACTTATCCTTGCGGTGTGTTCTTCAACCTTATGGATTTCAGAACTACGAAAATATTTTATTCGCAAAGCAGCTAGGAAGCAGGCTACTGATCAAGCAAGTCCCATTCCAGAAGCAATTTCCTCTTAAGAACAGTGATAGGCTTTCTTTCTTTTGAATCCTTTTGTTTCTTTTCATTTGTTTGTTTTTTTCTTATTCTTCTTTTTTGTCCTTGGTGCTAGCTGTTGTTTTGTTTTTCCATTTCCTAAAATATACAATTCGGGGGTCAAGTTCTTTGTTTTGGTTCGTGATAATGTCTTGGTAGCTCATTCCTTTTTTATACAGATAGAACAGCCCTAAGAAACACCAAATACTATCTCTAATCCTGGTAAGGATTGCTATGGTAAACCCAAGCTCTTTTTTGTGCCCTAATGCGGTAAATAACGCTACTTGCAGTCCTTCCATAGCTCCAAGCGATCCAGGGATTGGCACCATCGTAGCAATTCCTACAAAGGTCAAAATAAAGAAAATATGACTAAAGGCCAAATCATACCCAAAGAGAAGGGCTAAAAACTTGAATTCAAGCAGCGACAAGAACAGCAAGAACAATGAAAGCGCAATGGAAAACACAAAGATATTTTTATGTTCATTATGAAAATGCATCATTTTTTTTTCTGCCAGTAAGATTTTAATTTCATATTTTTTAATTACTGAAAACCGCTCAAGTCTTAAGAATTTTAGAATCGGATAAAAAAAGAGTTTCTGGTTAAAAATTCGGTAGTAATAGATGAATATAATAGATGTGCTTGCAATGACAAGCACGATGAGCAGCCACAACAGATTTGCAGGAATGGAAAAGCTAAAGATAAAAATAAGCACTGCAATAATAGTAAATAAACCATTTGTGCTTAATTCGATAATTCGATCTAAGACCACCGAACTGGTAGCCTGTTCAAATTCTACTTTTTTCTCTTTCATCAGCAAATAAATTTTGATGCCTTCACCACCAATTTTTGATGAAGGGGTAACATAACTTACAAAATACCCTCCTAAGCTATACCAAAACAAGTCATTAAACCGGACATTTTTTCCTGTGGTGCTTAAAATCAATTTCCAACGAAACACCAGTCCTAAAAAAATAAGAATTGAAATGCTTAAGTAGGGGATTAGGTACGTAGGACTTACCGTATTAAAGGTTTTGATAATCTGGGTAATTCCGATACTTTGTAAAAGATAAATAAACAACCCTATTCCGATACTTCCAAGAATAATTGTTCGTAGTTTCATCGTTCTTTTTGTTATCGTTTCTTTAACCTATATATACCTTTGCTTCTCCCTTTTTGTTTTTACTCATTTTTTTACGCTTCTTTTCTGTTCCCTTTTGTTTTTTTTCATTGCTTTTTTCCTTCTTTAGATTGTTTTCTTTTTATCAATGGTTTTGCTAGTCCTGATTGAAAATGGCACCTCTAGAAAAGAAAGGAATATAAAGGAACAGGGTTGCCTAGACCGTATGTCAGCACCAAGCCATCATCCTCATCCTTTTTTTACTCCTAGTTCTTTTTCTGACCTTAAGCAACTTTTACAGCGGATTGAAACAAAAAAGCCTGTTGAAGATTTTTTATACACTGATGAGCAAGCATATCTTTCCCACGTGTTCAAGCTTTTTGATGAACCCAACAAAGATGAGTGGCAGGTTGGCTATTACTCCCCCGCAGATGGGTTTTTGCATGTTTTTATTTATGACGAAGCTCTTGATACTATTATTAAAAATCCTGGTGATGAAGCCTTCAAAGAACCTGATGCAATTCTTTTGCCGTTACTTAAAGAATCATTGGTCCTTTCTTTAGACCAAGCAAAAGCAATTGCCTATCAAAAACTTGAACAAGATTACCACGAATCGATTAAAACCGCGTTAGTTGTAGTTCAACACCTACAAGAGCTTGGTGTCATCTATAATTTTACTTTCATTACCTCCTCCTACAAGACTATTAATATTAAAATCGATGCGCAAACCGGTGCTATTGCAAGTGCAGCACGTTATTCCATTTTTGACCTTGGCAAAAGCGAGTAATTGCTCTTGTGGGTGCTCTTTTGCATTGCGATTCTTCCTTTTCGCATTTTCCTTTATGCGGGCTTGCACGTTTTGATCATTAGTGTATAGTAGCTTTGGGTGTGGTTGCCAATATGAAAACGCTCACCATTGGTTTTTATCAAGGAAAACCCATTAAAAAATTGGTGTATGAGGCAAATGAATTAGAGCATATTCAGCCCTATGTTACCAAAGATGTTTTTTTTGGAAACCCCTTGTCAAATATTGCTTTAGGATGCATTCCTGGCCATTTGCAAGGTGCACAAAAAAAAGATTATGATGAGTTGTCCTATCTTTCTAATTATTGTGCTGTTGCAGGGTTTTGGTCAACAACAAACGGAGGCAAATACGTGTTTGCCAATATTTTGGCAAACCCAAACATTAACAAACTAGTCTTGTATTGCTCGAAGCGTGACAATACTCATTTTCTTCTTGATGCCTGCATTAATTTTTGGAAATATGGGGTTGGACCCAAAGGCATTATTCCTCATGCCAAAGCAATGAACCCTAAATTTGAAGGCATTTCTCCTCTTGAACTGGAGCGTGTGCGCAACCAAGTTGATCTTGTTGTTCTTCGCAATGTTACTTCCCTTGAGCAAGTTGAAGCGGTGGTCAAAGCATGCTACCAAGAGCCCGAGCATGCAGTAAAAAAAGAACAGTTAGAAAAAACAATCAATCTTCCTCTTGAACTGTATCCTGAACAACCGCTTTTTGATGGTGGGATTCGGTATGATAAACCCTATTATGTCGACAAGGATTATATTTTTGAAAGCGATTTATACCATTTTGAAACTCCAGCGCATTTTCTTGAGCATTTTCCCAAAGCCATTTTTAGTCAAGGCGTCATGCAGGCATTCTCTAGCACTGACCTTTCAGGGCAACTTCCACCTTGTGTTGCTTCTCAACCTGGTTCATGGCATACGTTCATCAAATCGTTTGTTGGCGCATTTTCTCCAACAGCAGTTTAT
>JAWAQC010000041.1:0-6419 GCA_038894115.1 Candidatus Woesearchaeota archaeon
GCAGTGATTTTTCTTATGGAACCGTGTTTGTAAGCACCAGTCGCACACTCGCTCTTGATGCTGAAGGATATCTTCGTGAGTTAACACGACGTATCCAGCAACTTCGCAAAGACTTAGGCATGAAAAAGGAGGACCGAATAGCGCTTGCAATTGTTTGCGATGATGCTTTGCTTGCAAGTCATTTTCAATTTCACCTTGATCCGATGGCTGAAAAAGTCGGTGCAGATGAAATTTCTGTCTTGCCACGTGAAGAAAAGCGGCCTGGTGCAACGACCAAAACCTATGTGATTAAAGAAAAAACCTTTGTTGTTTCATTGATCAAAAAGCAATAAGATCTCCAAAAGCAATACGGTAGGGATGGGACTTCTTTATGACCCTTTTTTTTGTATCCTTTTTTATCTCTGATTGGTTCTATTGGATCGAGCGCTGTGTAATTGCCTCTTTAAGGAGGAACTGTTCCAATTCCTTTGCTGATGAAAACCAAGGTTGGAGTTTCTTTTCTTTTGCATACCTCATTAGAGGTTTCCTTCCAAGCAAGTCTTCTTTTGAGAAAAAGTAGACGATCGGTTTTTTGTATTGTTTTATTTTCTCAAGGAGAGCTTCCTGGCTTGCTAAGGGGTAGGGCAGCGTGAGGTCAAATAGGTAGACAATCAAGTTTGCGCAATGGGTCAGTGCTAGGTCTGCTTGTAGTTCTATTGGATTTTGGGTCGCTCGATTTAGCGTTCCAGGGGTGTCAATGAGTTGCACGGTGTAATAGGAGGTGCTAAGTACACTTACCTGCAAGCGCTTGGTGGTAAATGCGTAGGATGCAACTTGTGCTTTTGCTTTTGTGAGTGCGTTAAATAATGTTGTTTTACCTACGTTTGGAAATCCAGCAATGGCAACGGTATATAAGTGCTCTTTAATGTCAGGAAATTCGCGTATTTTTCGTCGTGCATTCTCCAGTGTTGCTAAACTTTTTTCTGGCAATAACGATGCGATCCTTCCAAGAAATGCTTTCCACTGCAGTGCAAGTGTTTTTTCATCTTTGCATGTTGCGATTTGTTTGTTGGTGGTGTGCTTTATTTTTTCTAGTTGTGGGATAATTCCCTGAATCCTCCCCAGCTCTTTTTTTACTGTATCGACAGAAAGGGTGGCTTTCATTAATGCTTGGTAAAATGGTGGCAACTGGTTATAGGATGGAAACGACTTGATGATTTGTTTCAGTTTTGTTTGGAGGTTGTCGCTGATGCTGCTGCATTGCTGCTGGTAATATGCTTTCTTGCCCTGCAGTGATGCTTGCTTTCTTTTTGATTTTTTTGCCTTTTGCACAGCCTGGTCAAAGAGTGTTTGTGCTTTTGGGATGGGATAAATCTGAAATTGCATTGTTCCTCAATTTTTACTTCAATTTTTGCTTTCTCTTCCTATTTTGTTTTTTGCGCCTTGCTACGGGAAGGTGGGTGGTTTTTGTTTTCCTTTTTGTTTTGCAAGGAAATACTCTTTTCATTTCCTTGTCTTTTCTTTTTTTCATACGCGGCTTTAATGAATCCCATAAAGAGTGGGTGCGGACTGTCAAACGTACTTAAAAATTCAGGGTGTGCTTGCGTGCCGACAAAAAAAGGATGACCTGGGAGTTCTGCAAATTCCATCAATTGTTTGTCTGGTGAATGCCCTGAAAAACATAGTCCCCCTTGCTCAAGGATTTTTACATATTTTGGATTTACTTCATAGCGGTGTCTGTGCCGCTCTATGACGGTTGTCTTACCATAGCATTGGTATACTTTTGTTCCGGGAACAAGATGGGCTGGATAATTGCCAAGCCTCATCGTGTTCCCATAGTCTTCTTTTTTGAGTAGTTCCTCCTGCTTTGGGAGATAGGTGATCACGGGATGCGGTGTGTTGGGATTGCATTCAATCGTGTGTGCGTCCTGTAATTTGCACACTGACCGTGCAAATTCTACGATTGCAAGCTGCATTCCATAGCAGAGTCCTAAATAAGGAATAGCCTGTGTTCTGCAGAACTGAATTGCAGCAATTTTTCCTTCAACGCCTGCACTGCCAAACCCTCCAGGGACAATTACTCCATCATACCCAGCAAGTTCAGCTACACGTTCTTTTTCTTCTTCATACTTTTTTGCATCTTTCCATTCAATCTGTGGCTTAATCCCCTGTTCCCAGCATGCATGCTTGATTGCTTCAAGCACTGAAATGTATGCATCGCTTAATGAAAAATTTCCTACGTCAAAGTATTTTCCAATCATTGCTATTCTTACTGTGTCTTTTGCATCCTTGATTTTTGCAATTTTCTTTTTATACTGCTCTAATGATTTTTCTTTGTAGGGCAAGTGCAGCTTGCTAAAGATTTTTTCTAAAATGCGTTGCTGGGCAAGAAGTAGTGGTACTTCATAGATGTTTTCAACATCTGGGGATTCAATCACATTCTCTTGCTTTACATTTCCAAAAATACTTAGCTTTTCTTTTCGGATAGCATCGAGTGGCTGTGCAGAGCGCGTGATGAGAAGGTCAGGTTGGATTCCATTTTGGTTGAGCATACGCACTGAATGCTGTGCAGGTTTTGTTTTCATTTCTCCAAGGTTGTTGGGGATTGGAAGATACACCACATGCAAAAAAAGCACTGCCTCATAGGTTAATTTAAGTACTCGGAATGTTTCTAAAAATAAAATGTTTTGGTAATCTCCGACAGTTCCTCCTACTTCAACGAGCAGCACATCAGGTTGGTGCTTTTTAATAATTGCAAAGATTCGTGCTTGAATTTCATCTAGGACGTGAGGAAAAACCTCTACACATTTGCCATGGTATTTGAGTTTTCGTTCCTGGTCAAGGACTGCTTTATACACTTGTCCTGAGGTGATATTGTTTTCCTTGCTTAGTGTTATATTTAAAAATCGCTCATAGGTTCCAATGTCCTGGTCGGTTTCACCACCATCGCTGGTTACAAATACTTCCCCATGCTCAGTTGGACGCATGGTCCCAGCGTCAAGGTTAAGGTAGGGATCAATTTTAATCATCTGCACCTTTAATCCCTGCTCTTTCAGTAGCCTTCCGATTGATGCGCAAATGACTCCTTTCCCTAGTCCAGAAAGTACGCCGCCAGTAATTACCATTATTTGGGTTTTTTGCAGTTTTTTTTGTGGAATTGGTCTCACCTTTTTTGGCTTGCTTGCATTCTCTTGCACTGTTGTATTTAGCATTTCTTTAGAACTGCTTAGGATATCGTGCTTTGCTTTCCAATGCTTCTTCAATCCTGAGGAGTTGGTTGTATTTTGCCAATCGTTCATATCGTGCAGGTGCACCTGATTTAATTTGGCCGCAACCCAAAGCAACTGCCAAATCTGCAATAAAGTCATCGCCGGTTTCACCAGAGCGGTGGCTTACCATAATTTTCCATCCATTCATAGTTGCTAGCTTTGCTGCTTCTAATGCTTGACTGAGGGTTCCAATTTGGTTCACCTTGAGCAAGAGTGCGTTACATGCTTGTTCGGTAATTGCCCTAGCAATCCGCTCGGGGTTTGTTACCAATAAGTCATCCCCTACAATCTGGATGCTTGTCCTTTTTTTCAGCGTCGCAAAGGCAGCAAAATCTTCTTCATAAAATGGATCCTCTATGGAGACGATAGGATACTTTTTTATGAGCGTAAGGTATTTTTGTGTGAGCTCTTCAGTGCGTAGCCAGGCGCCATCAACATAATACTGCTTTTTCTTTTTATCATAGCATTCTGATGCTGCTGCATCAATGCATAGCATGACTTTGCCTTTGTATCCTTTTGCAGCAATAGCGCTGGTGATTAGTTGCAATCCCTCTTCAACAGTGCTAATCTGCGGTGCAAATCCACCTTCATCGCCAACATTACAACTGTCTTTTCCATATTTTTTTTCAATGTGCTTTTTTAGTTCGTGGTAAATTTCAGCACCTATGCGCAAACTTTCTGCAAATGTTTTTCCAAGAGGTGCGATCATTAATTCTTGGAATTGCAATTGATTGGCTGCATGTTTTCCTCCATTAATGATATTCATACATGGGATCGGTAGGAGATAGTTGCTGTTTTCTTTGAGGATATCCTCTCGTAAATACTGGTACAATGGCTTGTTTGCCAGCATTGCACCAAGCCGCGCAGCTGCTAAGGATACGCCTAAGATTGCGTTAGCTCCCAGTTTTTGTTTGTTGGGTGTTCCATCTAAGGCAAGAAGGGTTTGGTCAAGCATCAGCTGGTTTTGGAAGGTTTTTCCAACAATTGCTTTTGCGATGGTTTGTTTTACATTATTAACCGCTTTTTGAACCCCTTTCCCATCATATCTTTTTGGGTCTTGGTCTCGGAGTTCAACCACCTCATAACTTCCTGTTGATGCACCACTTGGGACTGCAGCTCTTGCGCAAACGTTTTTTGAAGTGAGCTCAACTTCAAGGGTTGGATTTCCTCGTGAATCCAAAATTTCTCGTGCATGAACCTTGGTAATTGTTATGGTTTGCTCCACGTTTGTTCACCTTTTTCTTTCGCTTTTTTGTTGATGGTTTTTTTGTTGGCACACGCTTTTTTCTTAGAAACACCTTCCTCTTTTTAGCAATATTTTCTTTAGCGATATTTTCTTAATTCCTGCAGAGCGTGTGTTATGATGATATGCTTTAGCAGCAGGGGTGGATTAGTACGTTCGAACGTATGCTGAAGGGTAATCTCCTCAAATGCAGTTCCTCAAATGCAGTGTTTCTTGTTGTTTACTGTACTGACCTGTATATGTCTAGATTGGTGTATGTTTTGAAGTTTGTTTCTTCCCCCAAGAATGTTTTTTTTACCTTTTTTTCCCCCCATTCTAACAGTAACGCTACGAACTTTGGCTTTAAATATTTTGCGTTTGCCTCGTGAAAACTTTTCAGGTTAGTTTTTCTTGGTAAATCCCTGTTTTATCCTCTGTAGCTGTCCCCCTTGACTGACGAAACATTTAAATATCCTATTACTTAAAAATGCTTTATGGATTATTATTATGAGTATTTTTATCGTTTACGGCGTTTTTTTCGTTTTCATCCTAAAGAATTTTACGAATTACTGGTTTCTATTGCTGTTATTGCATTTATTTGGGGTTTTGATGATGGACAACCTGTTTTTTCGCTCACTCATTGGCTTTCCAATTATCTTGAGGTTTTTTTAATTGTTAGTATTAGTTTTTTTGTTCATGTCAGTGCGCAAAAATTACTGGGGTTGTGGCATGGATACAGGATTGAGTATCATTTTTGGACAACTGGGTTGCTGATTGGTGTAATTGTGGCATTATTAACCAAAGGTGCGCTTCCCTTACTTTTGCCTGGTGGTATCCTTTTTTATCACATGTCTAAGCAACGTATTGGAGAATTTAGGTATGGCCTTAATTTTTTTCAATGTGGAATTGCTGCTACTGCAGGTCCTGTAGGCAATGTACTCTTTGCAATGTTTGCAAAAACGATGCAATGGATTTTTTTTCCGCAATCCCCATTTTTAGACCAGTTGTACTGGTTTAACCTGGTTTTTGCAATGTTTATGATGCTTCCTTTACCTAATTTGCCAGGCATTGCAATGTTTTTTGGTTCACGGTTAACTTATGTTTTGTTTTTTGGAATGATTTTTTCCTATGTGCTGCTTGTTGCATTGTTTGGCTTTTATTCACTGATTTTTGCAGTGATATTTGGCTTTATCATTTATGGACTTTTTGTGTGGTATGTCGAATATGGAAAATAAGGATGTGCATCTCCTTTTCCTTTCGTAACCTTTTTGTTTCCTACGGTTTTGTTGGATTTGTTTGTAGTAGTGGTTTCCTGAAGTTGTTTTGTGAGAGGAGCTCTTGGTAATGATTTGTGTGTGGTGTAATCATATGAAAAGCATACTCCTATTTTATCGTACCTGTTCACGGCCGTTGCAGTTCTCTAAAAAGGCCCATGGTGGTGGGTCAGATGCGTTGTTTCAAAATTGGGTTGAATACATGTTTTTGGTAGTCATGGTCGCAGGATTTTTAATAGGTTTTTTTGTTGACAGTTATCTTATGAATGCGATTATTATTTTTTTTGTTGGGCTGCTAGTAGGAAGAATGTTTTATCTCAAGAAAAATTATATGCCTTTTCCCCGCTATTTAATCACGACTGGGTTTGTCTTGGCGTTTTTAATTGGAGCCAGTATGCGCGGAAGCTGGAAATTGCTGCTGTTTATTTTTTTTGTTGCAGCTTATATTGGGTATAAGCTGCACAAAGCAAATATTATTCGAGAAATTCTTTAACTTCCTTTCAACTTCGGGCGTGTTTTTTCTTTGGTCTTGTGAAAACTCCTTGCAGTGAACCCGTTGGATTTAGCAGTGGTTGTTTTTAGAATTCTTGGAGGTGTCATGCTGAGGATTGCGCCGTGTGCACCGTGACTTCCCGTCTTGTCTTTGAAGAACGCTCTTGCTGGATTGGCCTTGGT
>JAWAQC010000042.1:0-6380 GCA_038894115.1 Candidatus Woesearchaeota archaeon
TTACTATTACACGACTTCTACTTTGACACGTTTTCTATATTTTCTGAATAGTTAGGCAATTTTGTTGCTAGGGTATTTTGTTTTACGTTCAGGAGAGCAGTAAACCAGAAAAAGGAATAAACAAAGGGAGAAGAGGAATTAAGAAAAAAGAATAATGAGAAAAGAAGAAGCATTATTGGTTTGCATAAGGAGTAGATAAAAAGAAAAAATAGCGTTGCTTATTATATTCTTCTATCACCGTGCGTGCTGATTTTGAAAACACATCATAGCCTTTTTCATATGCATGTTGGGGAAAGAGAATATCATCAACAAACGTTTTCTTGCCATCAGTGTTCCATAAAACAATCCCTTTAAAATGAGGTGTTTTCTTGTGCAATTGCTGCGCAGCACGATAAAGATGGTGCAAACTTTGGCGTTGCAATACAGTATCAACATTTCCATCTTTTTTCCAATCAAATGGCCGTTTATTACCTCCCTCAATGCTTCGATAACCTGCCTCAAGAACAGCAAATGGCTTTTTTATGGTACGAGCAATTGATTCAAGGTAATACAATGGCTCATAAAATCCATACTTTGTAGAGGCTAGTGAATCGTTATGAATCGTTGGATAAAAATCAACTCCGATAACATCAACAGGTAATTGGTCCCATTGCTTAAGAAACCGCAAATCTTCTATGCTACAAAAGGTTGACGCTCCGTAAAGAGTGCCAGAATAATGCTGAGTAATGTTTTGGATCGTTGTTTCAAAAACAGCAGGAGCTCCCATAAGTAAGCTATCTAACTCACAACCCACAACAATCCCATCAAGCTTTTTTTGTTCTGCAAACGATGCAAAGGCAATAAAATGGCGTTGATAATCCAAAAGCCATTGATCAAGGGAATCTGGAAAAAGAAGGGTTCGTGATTCTTTTGTTTTGGTATCAAGCAGTGGCTTAAGAATAATGCTAAAACCACGCTTTTTTGCTTCATCAACTAACCTGTCTAAATAGTGCCATTGTGATTCTGAAAGGGGCTCAATAAAAGAAGAAGTAAGGGAATGCTGATAAAAAGTAGGATTTATTGCCAAGGTAGAAAATCCCATTGTTGCAAGGTTATCTAAAGCAATCTTTTCTAATGGACTAAAAGATTGCTCCTGACGTATGACTACATTTAACCCAGAAGGATAATGATAAGACAAAAAAGTATCATAAGGAAGATAAGAAGTATTGATGGCTAACGCTGCAGCTCCAAGAAGGGTCAAAAGACGCTTCATACACAAGGGGGTAAGAAAAAGGATTTAAAAAATTATCTATAAAGTAGTAACAAAAATCGTTTGCAAGAACATACCAAGAGCCTGCCATCAAGAAAGTACAAAGCTGTACAATGAAGAGTAAGACAATAAAGAGCAAGAAATACAACCTCAAAAAAAGAAAGACAGCATATTATGAAAATGCTCGCAATGAAAGAATAATATTAACCAGAGGTAATGCAAACACCACTCTTGACCAAAAATACCATTCTTTTTTGTAAAACAGCCATGCGAGCCCAACACTTCCTGCAACAACAAAAGGTAATGAATAAATACTCATTGCCAGCAAAGTGGTAGGCTTTCCTGCAAATGCACGCTCCTCTAAAATAGGAGGCAAAAAAAGGCAGGCTAAAATACTCAGCAACAATAAAGGAATAGAAAACAATGACATAGTAATAAGATAACCTTTGGTAAAAGAGTTGCCCATATCGCAAAAAGAGCAAATACACTATAAAAAGGTTACGGTAAAATGCTCTAAATGTCCAGGTGCAAACAGAGAAGAAAATACCCCTAAATAAATACCCAAAAAATAATAAACACCATAAAAAGAAGCAGCTCGATACCTACCAAAAAAGAGCATAAAAAACGTTGTGCTGTATGGTAAATAATTCAGGTGCAAAGTAAAAGATAGTAAAAGATTGCGCAGCAACGTACGTCTAAAGGGAATCTGTATTTGAAACTAAATTTGAAACCAATGTAATCATAACATTTAAAAATATAAGCCTGTTTCTTTAAAAACCACCACGATAAGAATTATCAAAACCCATGAAAAGTAGAGTAAAAAAACAGCATAAACAGTTACTCAAAAATCAGGGGCGGTGGTCTAGCTTGGTATGATACGTGCCCGGGGCGCACGTGGTCGGGGGTTCGAATCCTCCCCGCCCCATATCTTCCTAAATTTCGCATAGCCTAAACACGTACACCATGATCTTTAAGATAACAATGCATGTTCTAGGGCCATAACCTTATGACCAAGCCGTTAAGCTAAAACGTTCAACTCTGTTTTTCCTATCAAGCTAAGCCATTTCTCCCTCTAAGCCAATTTTCATCAACGTAAGTAGTTTCAACAACACTAGAATAGTACTTGTAATTCCCACAAAAAATTAAAAATGAAAGAATTGGTAAAAAAACAGTTGCAAAAAAAGAAGCAGAACAAAAAGGAGTAAAAAAGAAAGAAGAGAATATAACAAGCTTTATATAGCAGCCATATCTTTAGAAGTAATACAAAAATAGAATTAATACAAAAAACATAAAAGGTGGTAACACAAAACGGTGCTAGCAAGCAATGGAACTTTCAGAAGAGCACAAACGAATCATTGAAGAACAAAAAAAACAGTGTCCCTTTTGCAAAATCTTAAAAGGGGAAATTCCCTCAAAAACATTATTTACAGACGACCAGGTATCAGCCTTGCTAGACATTAATCCCTTAACAGATGGCCATACACTTCTTGTGCCAAAAAACCATTACCCAATCCTTCCATTTATTCCTGACAAAACGCAACAATACCTTTTTAATGCTGCGATTAATCTTTCTGAAAGCATAAAACTCGGAATGATGAAATCTGGAACAACAATTTTTATTGCCAACGGTGCTGCTGCAGGCCAGCAAAGCACACATTTTCTTATTCATTTAATCCCAAGAGATAGCCAAACCCATCGGCCATTCAATCTTGAAGAAAAAGAAATTGACCAAGAATATTTTCAGGACACCTACGTAATGCTAAAAGAACGCCTAAGAAGCGCGCTCAGTAATGAAGCAAAACAATACCCCCTAGAAGAACAAGAACAACAGCAAACCCTACAAGAAGAAGGAAGTGAGGAAAACACGCTGGTAAAGATGATGAAAGAACAAGTGTTGCGAATCATAGAAGAAAACCCTGAACTTAAGCAATTGATACTCCTTGAACCAGAGATGGTCAAAAAAAATATCCCTCACCATCCTCAACTGTCAAAAATGTTTAAGCGCATAGCGTTTGATGAAATTTATGCACTCTTAAAAAAACGTGAAGAGGAAGCACTCCTTAGAAAACCAAAAGGGAATGAAAAAGAAAAAAGCACAGAAAAAACTGCAAAACGACAAACAAGCTCACTTGATGAGCACCTTGAAGACGACCTTGCATAAGGTAGGGAACAACCATGTGCGATATTTGCATTCAAATACGAAAAAAGCGGCATATGCTCTATGAGGATGGAGTCTGCGCTGTAGTGTATGAACCCCAAGGATATACCCCCCACCATTTGAAAGTATATCCTAAGCAGCATGCATTGCGCCTTAAAGATTTGCCTCGAGAAGTTGCAGTCCATCTGTTCCTTGTAGCAAGTAAAACCGCATCTGTAGCATTTGAAATTATGCATGGTCATGGAACCAACATCATTTGTAACGACGGCATCCTAGAAAAACACCTCAGCATCGACATTCTAACAAGAAAAAATGATGATGGGGTGGAATTGCTTTGGGAACCAAAACCCGCGTCACGAGAAAAACTCGATGAAATAGAGAAAAAATTAAAACCAAACGTAGGATACATTGGTGTGGAAGGCACCTTTACCCAAGAACAAAAAAAGCCAAGAACAGTACTTCCACAGCAAGAACCAAAGCAGCCATTAAGAGCAACCACAAACCAAGATGACCAGCTGCAGGACCGAAAAGAAGAAATTAATTATCTCATTCGCAACATTAACCGAATTCCGTAAGCATCATCCACCTTTATTTACGATAAGAAAACAAGAAAAACGAGATGTAAATCCCCACACAAAACCATGGAACCACAAACCCAAGAAATTATCGCAACCTTGCAACAAGCAGTCGTAGAACTAAAAAAAGGAATCCATGCATACGGAAGCCACCTTGAGCATCAAAACCAATACCAACAGCAAATAAGCCAAGACTTTATTAAAAAAATGCATCATATTGCAGTAAAAATTAATATTGGGATTGAAGGGCTTGTTGAGCTTGAAGCATTAAAAGAGCAAATGCAGCAGTCCTACCAAGAGCAACAACGTCTGCAAAAACAAGAGAATAAATGGGAATAAAAACGAGTGCAGCCAGTAAAGAAAACAGCAAGAATAAAGCCAACAAAAAATGCGGGTCCATGCAACAAAAAACTACATGCGATCAGAAGGGCTTTGCATCAAAACCTCACGCAGTGCTGCAGCTGTTTTTGCTAATGAATCTGGATTCTTTGTCCTTGGAAGCTTAAAGGCAATGCCATCCTCATGAGTTCTCGGAAGAACATGGAAATGAAGATGATTCACTTCTTGCCCTGCCAAAGGACCAGCATTCAAGAGAAGGTTATAATCATTACTGCCCTGTTGCTTTGCAAGAGCGTGCGCAACAGCAGTTACCACGCGCAATAAAGAAGCATAGTATAGCGAGGGCAAATCACGCAGCACTGAGGCATGATACTTGGGAACAACCAAGGTATGGCCATCAGCAGCAGGAGCAATGTCTAAAAATGCCATCACAAACTCATCCTCATAAACAAGTGCTGCAGGTAAGGATTTTTGTAAAATTTTGCAAAAGATACAAGAAGGATCAGCGCGGAGAACTTCAAAAGAAGGGGCTAATGGCAAAGAGCTACTAAAAGAAGATGCAAGGGTTTCATGGGAGGAAGAAAGGGATGATGAAGTGGATGAGAAAGAAAACAAAAGATCCAACGAATCAAGAGTCAAAACAGGAGCAAGCTCAGCAAGGCTTGCCAATGCCAAATGTTCATGACCAAGACTGACAATGGCCTGCCCAAGAAAAAAAACCTTGTAATCATGTGCAAGGGCATCCAATGCTGAGGCATACAAGGACGTTTGAGCAAAGGCTCCACAAAACACAAGAGTGTCTATATCATAACGCTTAAGGAATTCAAGAAATTGCAAATCTGAAAAGACAGAAAGCGTAGTGCGCTCAAACAAAAAAGGAGGACGAGGGAAAGGTTGCTCAGGAGCACCAAGGGGTTGTGACGAAAAAGAGTCTTGAGGAGATTTTGGACTTGCATAAGCAAACGTTTGCAAGACTGGATGATGATTGTTCTCAGCGTTCCTGGAAAAAGAATACCCCTGGCTACGGTAGAGGAAAAACGTATCAGCATCGGACTCAACAACATACGTACTGGAAGCAACAACAGCGCCTTTTTGCAAAAATGCATGGGCTGCAGCTTCAATGGTTTGCAATGCGGGTTGGACCTGAGGACGATGCACCACCGAAGGATGAAGGTCGACAATCACTAATAATGGATTCATAAAACATCAACCCCAAAACAATAAACAGATTCAAAAAATAACTGAGGGAAAGTAACCAAAAGGCACCATCAAAAAAATCAAGCAACGAGCATCCAGGCAACAAACAAGAACCATCCCTTGAGACAACCAATTACAGCATCTCATCAAGCAATGCAGTAATTTCTTCACGACGCACGTACTCTAGTGGAGAGATGGCCTCAACATAGGTTTTAAGTTTTTCAATTTCTTCATGCTTAGCATAGTGCTGGAGATTCGTAACTAAATTAGCAAGCAAATGCTTAAGCTCTTGAATATCACTGCTGACATCCTGAAGATGGTTGCGCAGCTGCTGCATTTCCTGCTCTAAAACACCTCTACGCTTTTCAAGTTTTACTTCTAAATGATTCAGGTTTGAGAGCACTGCCTCATGGGCTTTTTCCACGTACCACAACCTACGAGAATAGACGCTAAATTGCTGTGAAAAATCAGCTGTGGGAAGTTGCTCAACTTTTGGTGTGGTAGAAAATAATCCCATTGCTAAACCTCGTAAAAATACACCCATCATTTTCTTTTTTCCTTGCACCACGAAAAATAACAAGCACTACACGAAATACAACCAGCAATCAAACTGATGCAGGATGCCATGAAGGATAAGCAAAGCATGAAAGCAACAACAAACTGAACACCACAAAGGGAAACCACCAAAAACAGCAACATCCAACCCTAAAAAGAAGTAGAGTGTAAAGATGCTTGCTTGTATTTAAACCTTACTTTCTTTGGAAAAACCATTGCGCTAAAACGATTAGCATCCTCTTCCTAAGCATCCTCTTCATAACCTAAAAAAGTCAAAGAAAAAGAAAACAGTAAGAAAAACAAAAAA
>JAWAQC010000043.1:0-6371 GCA_038894115.1 Candidatus Woesearchaeota archaeon
AAAGTAAAGGTGATAAAAAGCATGAAACAATTCATCAACAAGCTTAAAGAAAAAATGCAGCGTTCAGAATCAGAAGATGAAGAATATGTTGAATTACCCCCTAGTGTAAGCGAACGAGAAGAGCGGCTCTATGTAAGACCATATATTATCGAAGATTTTTCTGATTTAAAAGACATTTTAGACCATCTTCGCGAGGGAAATACAATTGCATTAATCAATATCAAATTAATGCGTGAAAAAGATTTAGTAGAATTAAAGCGAGCAGTTGCAAAACTCAAAAAAACTGTTGAAGCAATCAATGGTGATATCAGAGGGTTTGGTGATGACCACATTATTTTAGTGCCAAGTTATGTTAAAATAGCAAAACCAAGCACGAATAACCAAAAAAAGGAAACTGAAAAAGCAGAACCGTACTATGATGAAGATGAAAATTAACCTTTTTCTTCTCTTTTGTTAATCCTTAGTCATTTTCTTGAAATCCATACAATAAGCAAAATAGAGTAGAGCATAGTAAAGCTAAGAAATCCAAAGGAAAGAAAGCTAAAGTAGGGTAAGAAAAAATCAAAAAAATAGGAAGGTTTATAAACTGATTGCTTTTTCCAAGGGTAAGGTTTAGAGGATTCTTTCCATAAGACTAAGGAATACAAAAATCCTAGTGATAGGAGTAAAAAAGCAACCACTCCAAACATTACAGGAGTTGTTGCAGAGCATTGAAAACATACGCAGTTTTGGATGCACATTACCTCACAACAATAAATTGGGTTAGAAGTGCATAATTAATTGCAGTAGGAAAATCACTTTTGAGTTACAGGTGAAGTCCAATGCCTTTATTAGAAGAATATTCTGTACAAGCATTTTTACATGCTTTAGCAGATGAGCTAAAAGAAAAAAAATATGTCGAGCCTCCGATGTGGGCAATGATTGTAAAAACAGGGAGACACAAAGAAAGACCCCCAATGAATAACAATTGGTGGTACCTGCGTAGTGCATCAATTCTACGTACGATTGCACTTAAAGGACCAATTGGGGTTTCTAAATTACGCACAAAATATGGGGGAAAAAGAAATCGGGGCCACAAACCATCACATTTTTACAAAGGATCTGGAAGTATCATTAGAAAAATTCTTCAACAGCTTGAAAAATCAAAATTAATAAAACAAGCAGAAATTAAGCATCATAAAGGAAGAATCATAACTGCTGAAGGCAAGCAATTACTAAAAAGTGTTGCAAAAAAATTGGAGCAGTGATACCCCATGGCACGCTATAAACCAACAGCAAAAAAAAATAGGCTAATTAAAAAGGGCAGGCAAACCCGATGGGCACCATTTTGGCTTATACCAAAAATTTTTGGCAAAGGACGAAAAATCCACCCTGGACGAATAACTGCTATCAAACGAAACTGGAGAAGAACAAAAATTAAAAAAGTCTAAATGGGTGAAACTATGACTGAGCAGATTTACATCATTCCTTTGCGTAAAGAATTTTTAAAAGTACCCAAGTATAAGCGCGCAAAAAAAGCAACAACTGCACTACGTCAATATCTACGCAAACATGTCAAAAAAGAAAAAATTTTACTAAGCAAAGCATTAAATGAATACATCTGGAAGCATGGGATCAAAAATCCACCAGCAAAAGTCAAAGTAAGCGTTGAAACCATTGATACAGCGACCGCAAAAGCAAAACTGTTTGGTGAACAACCAGAAAAAAATAAAGAAAGCAAAAAACAAAAAATAAACGAAGGAAAAACAGTTGCAGACCAAAAAAACCAGCAAGAACAAGAGAAAACAATCCAAGAGCAAACACCAAATGAGAACAAAATTCCATTACAAGAAAAGGGCAAGCGTACAAAAAAAAACAATCAAGAAGAAAAAAACGTTCCTAAAGAACCTGCAACAAAAGAACAATAGGTGAAAAGTATGGAGCAAGAAATCCTCAAAACTGGAACGACCACCATTGGATTTCACTATGCTGATGGTGTCATTTTAGCTGCTGACCGTAGGGCAACCGCAGGTTCAATGATAGTTGACAAGCGAATAAAAAAAGCGGTAATCATCAATGAGCGAATGGCATTAACGACAGCTGGAAGTGTATCTGAATTGCAATTCCTAATGAAATTAATCAAAGCTGAAATACGCCTTAAGGAAGTTAGTACCAATAGACCTATGCTAGTAAAAGAAGCAGCAAATTTGCTTTCACAACTGGTTTACAGCAGTATACGAAGAATGTCAATGCTGCCAAGTATTGTTCATTTTTTATTTGCAGGAAAAGATCAAAAAGGGATCCATCTTTATGACATTTATCCTGATGGATCACTAACAGAAATTGAAACGTTTGTAGCAAGTGGTTCAGGAAGTGTTTTTGCAATGGGTGTCCTAGAAACCCTTTGGAAAGAAAAAATGTCTGAAGCTGAAGCAAAGACCCTTGCACTCAAAGCAATCAATGCTGCATTACAACGTGATAGTGCTTCTGGTGATGGGATTATCATTGTTCGTATAACAAAAGATGGTGCGCAAGAGATTGAAGCAAAGACACTAACTGCATCACTGCTTTAGTCAGGACTCCTAAAGGTTCCTAGAAGCACAAGAATTGGAGATGTAATAAAATTTTTTTTCTTGCCTGAAGTTGTGTGGTTCTTTTACCTGGAATAAAAAATTGTAGGAGATGCCATCAAATCTCTTGGTCATAGCTGCTCATGGTTAACAAAGCATTGGAAAGGTGTTATTTTTAAAAATGCTTGGACAAAAAAGAAGTGTAAAAAAAGAGACGTAAAAGAACAAAAAGAAGACAATAGTGGGTTAAAAAAAAGATTAGTGCTCAAAAATCTTTGTGCGTTATCCCTGCACTGGAATGCACCAGTAGCAAAGCAATACAAAAGCAAGAAATGAGTATTCTGTACCTTAACAACGTGCTACAAAAACGATAGTACAAAAACAGTAGGAAAACCCATAAGACAAAAATTAGCGAGGGAAATCCCATGAGTGATATTATCAAAGAAATTCTCAAAGACTTGCCTGAAGGAAAAATTTGTGATGCGGGGTTTGAAGGTGCAAACATCGTCTTATACACCAAGGATAAAGAGTATTTAGCCAACAATAAAGGAACGATTAAAAATGTTGTTGACAAACTTAAAAAACGGATAGAGTTACGCCCAGACCCCTCAAACGTAATGGAGATAGAAAAAGCACGAAAAACCATTGAAAGCCTTATCCCTCCTGAAGTTACAGTCTCAAATATTTTCTTTGATCCACAACGATCATTAGTAACGATTGAAGCAGATAAACCCGGGCTTGTGATTGGAAAGCAAGGAGGAATCCTTCGTGACATTAAAGAAAAAACCCTGTGGATTCCCCAAATTAAGCGAACGCCAGCAATCCGTTCTGAAATGATAGAAAATATTCGTTCAGTGCTCTATCAATTTTCAGATTTTAGAAGAAAATTTTTGAACAAAGTTGGGCATCGTGTTTATGATGGGTGGATTCGATCAAAAAAAGAAGAATGGGTAAGAATAACCTATTTGGGGAGCGGAAGACATGTTGGAAAGTCTGCAATTTTTTTGCAAACCCCTGAATCACGAATCCTGCTGGATTGCGGTATTGACATCGCGAATGAAAAAGAGCCATACCCGCATCTTGATGCTCCTGAATTTAGAATTGATGAGCTTGATGCGGTCATTATCTCCCATGCGCATTTAGATCACACAGGCTTTTTGCCGTACCTAATAAAATTTGGGTACAAAGGGCCCATTTATTGCACTGAACCGACAAGAGACATTATGGCAATGCTCCAGCTTGATTTTGTAAAGATCCAAATTAATGAAGGGAAAGACCCTATTTATACCAGTGATGAAATCCTAGAGATGGTCAAGCAAACCATTGTCGTGGATTATGAAGAAGTAACTGACATTACACCAGATGTACGACTAACCTTTCACAATGCTGGCCATATTATAGGGTCTGCAATGGTACACTTACATATTGGTAATGGCCTCCATAACTTGTTGTACAGTGCAGACCTAAAATTTACGAATACCATGTTATTAGACAGGGCAGAATACCAATTTAATCGTGTTGAAACATTGCTCCTAGAAAGCACCTATGGGGGCAAAGAAAATGTTCTTCCCCCTAGAGAAGAAGAGGAAGCACAATTTTGCAAAGTTATCCAAGAAGTAATTGCCAATAAAGGAAGAGTGCTCATCCCAGTTTTAGGAGTAGGAAGAGCCCAAGAAATTATGATGCTTGTAGAAAACTTGCATCGTGAAGGAAAACTTCCACCTGTCCCTGTGCTCGTTGATGGAATTGTTTGGGATATCACTGCAATCCATACTGGGTACCCTGAATTTTTAAACAGCAGAATCAGAAAACAAATTTTCCATAAAAATGAAAATCCCTTTTTATCAGAAATTTTTAAGCGTGTAGGGAGTGGAAAAGAAAGAAAACAGTACATCGAACAAAGTGGCCCATTTATTGCACTTGCTACCTCAGGAATGCTCCAAGGAGGACCATCGGTTGAATACCTCAAAGCCTTGGCACCTTACCCTGAAAATGCATTGCTCTTTGTAAGTTACCAGGGTGAAGGATCATTAGGGAGAAGAATCCAGAGAGGAGAAAAAGAAATTGTCTTTAAAGAAGGAAACCGCACTGAAGTAGTCCCCATACGACTTCGCCTTGAAACCTTTGAAGGATTTAGCGGACATGCAGGAAGAAAGGAGCTACTCAATTATATCCATAAAATGACTCCAAAACCAAAACGCATTATTTTGAACCATGGTGAAAGCTCACGGTCACTTGATTTGTGCTCTGCTATCCAAAAAATTTTTAAAATTGAAACACTCGTACCACGGAATCTTGAAACCATACGGTTACGATAGGTGAAGTTACAGTGGCTACTAAAAAAGCAGAACGAAGAAAAAAAATTCTCCTAGCTCTGGTGACAGCATTTCTTATGATTAGCTCCATCCTTGCAGTAGTGACCTACAACCAAGAACAGCAGGCTACAGCCTTAGAATACAACGGATTCAACTTTATCCAGCAACAAACAAAGGATGGCTTATTTTGGTCAATAAAAATAAATAAAAAACAATTCTTGTTCCAGTGGCATCCCTCCCAACTTGAGGAGATACCCTTTACCTCAACAAAACCATTGCTCACAGAAAGTCAAAAAATTGCGATAAGCTCACCCAACCCCAAATCTCTTGGCGAAACGCAAGCAAATGACTTAGCATATGGCATCTATATGCTTGATAACCATCTTAAAGCTATCGGTAAAGAAGTTGTTCATGGCTTAAGTGATGCAACAGGATTTGACATTCCAAAAATTACGTGTGAGGACGCTTCCCCACAAATGCCGGTAATTGTCTTCATGTATGCAAATCAAACTGCAGTTAGTGTTGAACAAAATTGCATTCTTCTCATCGGAAGGTCAAGCACCGAATTGCTCATGATCAGTGAACGAATGCAATATGAACTGCTAGGGGTTATGCAATGAATAGCAATCCAAGACAGCAAAAACTACTCGCTATTGCCTTACTGCTTGGAATCGCACTACTTGTAAGTTTGAGTGGATGCACAAAAAAAGAGCAGCAGAACCTACCAGAGAGCAAAAGTCCTGCCAATGAACCAAGAATCATTCACTATAAGGGATATGATTTTGCGTATGTAGATGGTCTATGGACAACGGCATTGACGAAAGGAAATTTTTTGTATCCCTTACGACTTCAATATAACCCAAATGAATTAGAAGAAATAGAAATCCTAGGAGATATTCACGGGTTTTTTCCATCAAATAAAACCTATATTGCCTATCCACCCTATCAAACCCAAAATAATGTAGGGCTTGCGTTAGCAGAACTTAGCACGACCCTTGCACCAACCTTTATTTTTGTTCAAGAGGAGCCATTTACACCATTACTGGTTTGCAGCCATGATGGTCCACAATTTTGTTATGGTGTAAATCCTTTGCAAGAGCCATTAGTGCCAATGAACTGTACAACACATCCTCATCATAAGGTTATTGAACTAAAAATAGATACTGTACCATATATCAGTGTAAAAAATAACAATTGTATCATTATTGCTGGAAGTACAGAGACCATCGTACAAAGTGTCGATCGCTTTTTGTACGCATTGTATGGGATTATGAATCCTGGAAAATAATCATTCTAAAAGAAACAGGGCATGAAAGCAAATATCGAAAAGGAACATAAAGAAATGCAGTTGCACAGCAAAAAATAACAATGACTTCAAAAAAAACATCCCTTAGATTACTCTAAAAAAACTACCTACGATTAAAAATTCTTTGCCAAATAAACCCAATAGCCCGCCTTTTTAGCTAAAACAGTATAGGAACCATAAACCTGCTCGATTTTGCGTTCA
>JAWAQC010000044.1:0-6350 GCA_038894115.1 Candidatus Woesearchaeota archaeon
CTGAGGTTGTGCCAACAGCAAAAAGGCGTTTTGCGCGATTAATCTGGTCTGCTGCTTCTTGGCTTATTTCAAACCATTCCTCTTCCATCCGATGACCAACAATCTTTTTGTCTTTGATAGGAAGAAATGTGCCATACCCAATATGAAGAGTAATATGGGCAAAAACCACACCTTTTTTTTTAATTTTTTCAATGAGTTCTTGGGTAAAATGCAGTCCTGCTGTAGGAGCAGCTAGTGACCCTATTTGGGTAGCATACACTGTTTGGTATTCTTCATCTGTTACTTGATGTTTGATATACGGTGGATTAGGGAGTAATGCCTGATCAAAGAGTTCAGCGACAGGTTTTTTAAATTGCACATAAAAAAGGTCGTTGTCTCGTTTGATTAATTGTGCAGGAATCGTAGTCTGTTGGTGGTCGAGCAAAAATTCTTGACCCACTTTTAATGGCTTGGTTGATTGGATTCTGCACAGCATCGTGTAGTCATCTAGTATTTGCATCAACATAAGACTTACCGGCGCACCAGTGGTTTTTTTTCCAATAAGTTTATTTTTGAGCACTTTTGTTGTATTAATTACAAGAACATCGCCTTCTTTGAAATACTGTTCGATTTCATAGAAGTGTTTATCCCAATACTGATCTTCTTTTGCCACTAAAAGCTTTGCCGCATCTCTTGGCTTGCAAGGCTCTTGAGCAATTAACTCTTTTGGCAAATCATAGTCATACGCATCTAAATCTAGTACGTCTGATGTTTCCTTGCCTACTTTGTTTTGGTGGGATGGCATTGCCCGTGGATTTTTTTTCATCTTTATTATTTTATCTTTTTTCTTATCCTTGCTTATTCATTTTTTTGTAGGGTTTCTTTTTTGTATGGTGTATTTGTTATTTATTGGTTATCCTTTACTGCATCCCCATTTTTTCATGCTTTTGTTCCTGTTTTTTCCTTTTCTTGCTTTCTTTTTTTTTACTGATTTTTTGTTATTTTTCCTCCCATTTTTCCCCTCCATTTTACAATAACCTTTATATATTTCTTATCATCAAAAGAGGGATATGAAAAAAAGAGGTGCTCAGCAATGTAGTGTTGGTAGTGTTCTTACTACTCAGCAAGCGCAAAGAGGGCAGAAGCAGATGCTTCCCTTATTTCTTTTCCAAAGAGCATATGCCCAAAGAGCAAAAAAGGCCCAGGTTACTAATTTTTTAATTCTTGTTGGGGTATTGGCACTTATGGTTGTTGCTTACTTTTTCCTCAAGCGTCTTATTGTCTATGATGTTTCTCCGTATCCTGTTATTTCCCCTCAATTTCAAGAAGTTCAGGAATATGTCCAAAATTGCCTCTTTCAGCATGGAAAAGAAGCTATTGTATTGGCGGGCCTGCAAGGAGGGTATGTTGAGCTTCCTAAAAAATTAGAAGCAAATCCTAATGCCCACTTACAACTTGTTCCTGGTGGGCCAGGCAAGGTTCCCTATTGGTATAACAAAGGGTTTACCTACATGCCTAGCCAGCAGGAAATTGAGCGCCAGCTTGCAAGTTATGTTGAAGAAAAGATAGCATCCTGCACAGACCAGTTTAGGGTATTTGAGGGCATTTATCAAATCACTCAGCAACCCCCCAAAGCGAAGGTTAGTTTGCAAGATAACACCGTTACTATTGAGCTTAATTATCCGCTTTCTGTCATACGCCTTGATACCAATGAGCATCAAGAAATGGTTTTTTTTAGGCAAGTGTTTGATGCCCGCTTGCTTTTGCTCTATAAACTTGCCAGGGATGTGCATACAGCTGAGCTGCGCACCAATTACCTTGAGCATATGACGATTAATTTTCTTGCAATGGACGAGAAAATACCCATTACAGGTATGGAATTTGTTTGCGGAAGAAAATCCTGGAATGTTGATGACGTAAAAACAGAGTTGCAAAAAACACTCCTTGCTAATGTCCCAAATTTAAGGATCGATAAAACGAAGTATCGGCCATTTACCGATGATGAAACCTATGAAAAACTTCATATGCTATGGAAGGTCAGCGATGTTTCTTACCCTGAGTTACGGATCGGTGCAATGGTGAGCAAGGATTGGCCGTATGGCTTTAGGGTCCGCCCTGCAGAAGGCAAAAAAATGTATGCACGGCATTCGAAAGCCTTTACTGATTATCTTTCCTCATTTTGCATCAATATTTACCATTTTACTTATGATATTTCCTACCCTGTGCTTTTTAGCTTGGTTGATGACAAAAGTTTTGGCGGGGAGGGATTGCAGTTTCTTTTTGCAGAGCCAGTCATTATTTCCCATAACAAGCCAAGCAGGGAACAGTATGCTATCAGTGATTTTTTAGTCCCAAGCTATGCCCCAGATTTTTGCAGCCAACAAACAGAGCAACAATTCAACATCCTTGCCTATGACTTGCGCACTGGCCTGGATATTGACCAGGCAAACATTACCTATCAATGTGCAACAAAACTATGTCCTTTAGGGGTCACTCGGTATCAAGACCAGTACTATTTGCTTAAAACAACCTTCCCAAAACGCTGTATGGGAGGAACCCTTGTTGCAGAAGCTAAAGGCTATCGCCAGGCAAGTATTCCTGTAGAACTTGAAAACCATCCTTTGCTGTATAGGATAGGCATGATTCCTTTAATCACGGTGAATTATACTGTCATTAAGCACACACCAGATAATCCTGTGCTTAAACGTTCGCTTCGCAGTGATGAAGAAGTCTTTATTACCTTAGAAAATCCTTCGTTTGGTATTCGTGAAATTGTAGGGTTTCCTAATCTTAATAATGCAACGATCGCTCTTATCGGTAATACCACGACCTATAATATTACTGCATATCTTTTGCGTAGTGATCGCCTGATTGGTGGGTATTTGGGAGCTTGGGAATATGAGTATGATGATATTGCCGATGCTAAAACCTTAGTGTTCCATGTTTTTGATTTCCGTTCCCAGGTTGCAAGCCAGGGAAGCGCTTTCGATGACGAAACCCTCTATACGATGCTTAAATCCTATAATTATTCACTCTTCGAGCCAGAAATTATTCCTTATTCCTTTGGTGAAATCCTCCCTTAGGTTGTATACCTTAGGCTGCAAGCATTTATGAAAAGTTTTATAAAATCAGTTTGCAAAAATTGTATGTATCCCTTCCTGGATGTACCATGAAACCAGCATTTTTTAAGCTCCATACGAACAACATGATCCTGTGTAGAGAGGGTTTTAGAGTAGCTTTTAGCAACGTCGCTGTTAACAAAATCCGAGTGTCTCTTTTTTTGCTTTTTTTTTCTTTTATTATTTTTCTTGGTATCCTTTCCCCTGCAGCATATTCCCTTGAAGTAACAGAATATCATGCAGTGCCTACAGCTACAGGAATCAGTATTTCACTTCGTGCAGATGCTCTTGTTAATGTGACTGTCCTCTATGGAAAAGGCACGTTTGATAAAGTGTTCAAAGAATCAACAAAAAAATTACGTCATACTCTCTCTTTAGTGGGACTTGAGCAAAACCAACGTTATCTGGTTAAAGCTACGCTTTGTTCTGAAAATGAATGCGTGACGACAGAACAAAAAGAAATCCTCATCCAGGACCAACCACTCTCTTTGCGTTATAAAATTGATAATGGGTTTGGTCTGCAAACACAATGGTATGAAGAGGATGCTACCCTGCTGCTTAACACAAAAAAAATTTCTGTTCTTGTTGCTGGAAAGCCAGGAAGCGAAGTTTCGTTGTACGTTAATAGCCAATTAAAGCGTTTTCGGGTAATGCCGCCTGCGGGAAATGATACCTTTACTTATGTTGATGTTGCCCATGGTGATGTTTTGCAGCTTCTTGCAAAAAATGCGACGCACACGATTGAGCATAAGGTCACTATTCAACTGGATTTAGAGCCTCCAGGCGTTACCCTCGATGCACTGCCTTCTCTTTCTTCAAAAAACACCCTGCCTCTTACCGGAACGGTCACTGAACCTGTCCTACTTACGATTAAACGAGATGGGCAAGTTTTGGATACTATTGCCCTTGACCAGCCAGGAGCCTTTAATAAAACCTTGCGTCAGCTTCCTGAGGGAAAGCATACACTTACGTTTCTTTTTACAGACCCTGCAGGCAATACTGTAGAAAAGCAAGCAACTCTTGAAATCGATACTGTAGCAATGACGTTAAGTGTTGACACAATTCCTGCTACCGTGTATGTTGATTCAGTGGAAATCAAAGGAAAAACAAAACCTGGTGCGAGAGTTGTTGTTTTTGTGAATAACTTGACAGGTCCACGAACTGATTTTCCGACAGGAATCGTACAGCTGCTTGAAACGATTGGCAGGGTTGTCGATGCCAAAAGCCAATACCATACCATTGCCGATGACCAAGGTGAATTTTCTCTTCGCGTTAAATTATCAAAAAGTATCAGTGTAGAATCACAAAATATAGGGTCCTTAGAAGTGCATTCTCTTTCAACTCCGGAATGGCCTAATAAAATTACCGTCGTTGCGATTGATAAGCTAAACCAAATCCAGCGCAAAGGCCCCTATGTTGTTACAATTCGAACCTGCGATAGCGGCGGCGATTGGAATTTTGTTGTTGAGCGCATTACTCCTCATGTCATTAATCCAACGCTTTTAGAGCAAGGCGTTGCCTATATGGGTATTATGTATCGTCTAGAATGGCAGGGTCTAAGCGCTGAGCCAGGGACTATTACGTCCGTCTATGTGCAAAAATCAAATGAAGGCTCTGAAGAGCAACGTCGTCACAACCAGTATGTTCGCCGCATTGATCGCATTGGTGCTCAGCAGGCAAAACGTAATACCATTACCCTTTCCTTGGGCAATACCGGCATTACCCGAGAAGAGTTAAAGCAGTTAGGGAGCTTAAACTTTTTGCTGGTGGCAGAAATTGCGTATACCTACAAGGATGTTTCAGGGCAAAAAATCTCAGCACGGCAAAAAAAATGTCTTCCTGTGACAATTGAAGTTGATAAGGCAGTGTATCTTGATGAAAAAATTCCTCGAAAAATGATTCAAGGGATGAGTTCAACCTTGAGTGCAATTTCTTCAACGATTGGCGATGCGCGTGAACAGCTTATGAATGTCCAGCGGCTTGTGCTCTATGGTTCCTTTGGGACAAAAATTTATGAGATTTTTGCACGGGTCAAGGCGCATTTGGATTGTGGCTCACCCTTTAAACTTCAAGTACCAGAGGTCTTGCCAAGTCAATGCCCTGCCAATGATGAATCCTGCCAGCAGTGCTGGAACAGCATTATTGCGTATGAAAAAGCAAAAAAAGTAAATGAATGGGTATGGGATCGGCTTTATTGCCCAACCATTCCCAGTTTTGGAAAATTTGCCAATGACGAAAAAATGCGGCCAAAACCCTACTACTATTTGCCTGGGCTTGGCGAGGAAGGATCAGAACAAGCCAGTGGTGATGTTATTGCTCTTGAGAATATCTGTGATTTTGCCTCACCTCCTACAGAGGAAACCAAGGACAATCCAGAGTATGCTGCGTGCAGGGAAGCTTACTTGTATAAATATAAAAGCGTCTGCCCGCTTCATTCCAATCTTTATGATTATTCGTTTAACCGGAGTTCAGCAGGATTTTTTGACCGATTCTTGAGCAGTATGCATTTGTGTAGCATCGCCGATAAATCCAAGAAAAATTATGATTTAGTTGCATACTACAATGGATGCCAAAAACACAATCCCCAAAATCCAGATACCTTGCATCTTAAACCAGGACCTTGCTACTTTTTGCTTGAGCAGGATGAACAAAAAAGGGTGAGTGTCTATTGGGCACAAACTGCAGTCTATAGTGAAATTGTAAGTGGAATCGCTAAAGGTGAGGGGAACACTGAACCCCCACGTTCGCTCTTTACTGATGATCCAGATATTAGTGTTGTGGTTGGCAAAGATAATCGTGAATATATTGTTTCATTTTTTACCCAAGAGCAGCTGTTGCAGTTAAAGCAATTGCCTCCTTATTCCCAAGAGCGAGAGCAACTTCGCGAAGAGTACAAGCAAAAAGCAAAGCTTACAGACAAAGAGCTTATTGCAAATGGTCTTTCTTCTCGTATTGCAGGGCTTGATCCGGTCTTAGTTGATCCTCGTGCAAGCCTATTTACCTCGCTGCAATGCGGCTGCCTTTCAAGTACCTCTGCATACTTAAAGACCTATAAAGGTGCTATTGATGCAGTCAATAGTTGTTTCCAGGCAATTTTAACTACAGGACAGGCAAGCGCTGGAATGTGTAAAAATGTGTTAAGTGTGTATGTGTGTGATTTGATTTATGATGCCATTAACTGTGCTGGTAGGTCGCTGCTAGTTTCAGGCTTGGCAAAAGAAAATAATGAAGAGCCTTCAGGAACAGGGGTTG
>JAWAQC010000045.1:0-6347 GCA_038894115.1 Candidatus Woesearchaeota archaeon
ACCCAAGGGGAATAGAAATTCCTGAGTATGCAGATTTTTCCCTTGTGTTTGAAGAGCAAGTTCCTGAAGAAGGATTATATTCAATTAAAGCATTTAACGAGTTTAAGACCAATACCACTATGCTCCTTGGCGAGTACCTTATTGAAATGACCATCACCCATAAAGATGGAAAAACTGATATTGTCAGGATTCCTGTAACGTTAATATAAAAGGAGTAATTAGTAATTAATTTTTAGGTATAACATCATCCAAGACGTCCAACAGAAAAACCCATTTTGATTAATAAAAAATGTATGGGAAAAAACAAGTTTTATAGGAGTTATACCCTACAAAACCATATAAAAATGGAATTAAACAGAAAAAATAGGTTTTTATTTTTTGCACTGATATTTTTTATTATTATCGTACTCATATTGCTAGAAGTTACTATAAAAAGTTATGCTAATGGTGGGGGAGGAGGAAATAATCCAGGTAATACTGAGGGAGGAGGAACTAGCAGTGGTTCGGAAGGAAGTAATAGTAATACAGACACTCAACAAAGTAATAATCAAGGCAATAATGTTAACTCAAATAGTAATCTACAAAGTAATCAAAATAGTGGAAGCACAGCGTCAACGATTCCCGAATGGTGGAATAGTTATCAACAATTTTACAAACCCTATCAAAAAGCCAAATCTATGAGCATCTTTGAAGAAATGATAGAAAGCAAATTAAATGTTACACTCATGTTAAATTTTTTATTTACTTTTTTCAATGATGTTGCACAGGGCATTGACCAAAGCGCAGCATTTTTAGAAAAAACCAACCTGTTTGGGCTTGGGAAAATGAATGAAAACGCAAAAAAAAAGCTGCAAAAATCATTGGCTGACAAGCCCTACAATTTTGTTGAGGACCTCTACTTGCTTGGCTCTGGCAATTATGTATTTGCAAAATGCTATCAGGATTATAAAGGCAGTGCACTCATCAATGAGCAGGGAACAGGATTTGTCAGTGGAGGAAATTTTCCCCAGGTTAGCGGAAGGGCATTTGCTTATGTCTATGGCAGAAGGACATCCCCTATTTATGAGCATGAATATCAAATTCCCTACAATACCAGCTATCGTGTGGATGGAAAAAAACCCCATTGGTTTTACCTTGATAAAGATAAGCCATTAGGATATCTTTACACCATTTCTTGGAATTTTCAGCACCCGTATTCTGCTGAGCAAATCCAGGCAATGAGTGAAAGTGAAAGAATTAATAATGGAATGGACAAAAACGGAAACATCTATTATCGGCTTGTTTTTACTGTTGATGGTAGTGGGGATCCTGAACTTACCAGAAAACAAATTATGAAGGGCAAAGTGAGGTCTATTAGCCCAGGTGGAATTGGAAAGGAAACCATTTCATTCTATAATAAAATTTACTTTACAAAAGTCTACCTTGAATTTTCAGAGATTGACGATAAAGGGAAATCCTTGGCTACACCATTTACGTATCAAGGAAGCAGGCAATTCCCAAAAACCATTAATTGTGAGGAAGAACAACTCCAAGGATGTTTTCGTGAAGTCAGTGCGAAAGCATTTCCAGGCTTAACGATAACACCCTTAAGCACAACTTCTAGTGACGGTGGCAGTGGCACAAATTTTGGTGGCAGTGCGAACTATGGTGGTGGCACGCATGGGGTAGGTACTGGAACAGGTGGCAGCAGTTCTGGAACAACGAGCCGTGACCCCAATGGTGATTTTGGAAGAGGCGGCAGTATTTAAAATAAAAATTCAAGGCATAACTCTACCAAGGAAAAAGCTGGAGCATTGTGCAATGAAAGTAAACAAAAAATCGCAAATCACCCTGTTTTTAGTGATTGGTATTATTGTGTTAGTTTTATTTGTAATTGTCTATAGCATTCGCAGTAATGAGCAGCAGGCTGAACAAAAAAAAGCTCAGGAAACCCAAGCAAGTCCTGTGTATGATTTTGTGCAGGCGTGCATGATTAAGATAACGAAAGAAGCAGTTGACCTTATGAAATCACGAGGAGGATTTATTGATACCAGCACACTCAAAATTAATCCACTTGAACCAACTGAATCAGAAGGGCTTGAAATGATCCAAGGCAGCAAATTCGTGGTACCGTATTGGCATTATATGAAATCACCTAATGAGTGCCTCCAAGGATGTGAATTTAGCTCTTGGCAACGGCCCTTATGCAAAAAAAATTGTCCGTATGCAGGCCAGGGATCGTTTGAAGAAGTGCTTGAATCCTATGTGAACCAATACCTTGCCCGCTGCATTGGTGGATTTTATAGCTTTAAAGTACAAGGCATTGAGGTAGAAGAAAAGGCTATGCCTAATGCTAGCATTAGGATCCTTGAAGAAAAAATCTATATCGTGCTTGACTATCCCCTTGAAATTAAGGAGAATGACAAACTTCAACGAATTGACCGATTTGAGGTAGAATTTCCATCAATGCTCTACCAACTCTATGTAACTGCCAATACCTTAACAGCATATGCACGTGAAAAATGTTATCTTGAAGATGCATGGTTAAATTACCTTTCGTATTATTCTGGTGTAGATAAAAATAGGCTTCCCCCCTTTTCTGCAATTTCCAAAGAAAAAGTAACCTGGCTTTTGACTGATATCGAGCCAAAAATGAGGGGATTAACCCAAAAAACCATTGAGCTTATTCGCCTATACAATACTTCACAAATACCATTTTATACAACAGGAAATGAAAAGCGCGACAACATCCTTAACCAATTTATTTATTTTCCGTTTCCTACCTATACTGAAGTGTTTGTCGTACAAACCTATTATCCTTGGCACAAACCCTACTTTACCATTTATCCCAACAAGAATAATTTGATGATTGAGCCTGAAAAAAAAGGTGCAGAACTACCAACATTTCTTGCATCGCTGATTGGAACAAAACCTGACTATGAATACAAAGCACGCTATATGTATTCATTCCCAGTAGTTGTAACCTTACGAATGTTTAATCATAACACCTTTTCTGAAGAAACGTTTACCTTTGCACTTGAAGCAAATATTCGCAATAACCAATGTTTTAAGGTTGGCTCCAGTTATGGATTTAGGCCATCCCAAGATTCCTTGCTCTGCTATCTTGATTTTAGAACCAATAAAACCTATGAAATTAAGGTATATGATGACTATCGCCAAACACCCATTAACAATGCGACCGTCGCGTTTTATGCAGGCGATACCTGTGTTCTTGGCACCACCAACACGCAAGGAATTTTAAAAACAACCCTTCCCATTGCAGAATCAGGACTCTTAAAAGTTGAAAAAGAGGGGTATCTTCCAGCATACAAACTTGTTGAAGAGTACGCATCGCCAAGGCACGTTCTCAAACTCCAGCCATTATTTAAAAAAAAAGTTGTCTTCAAACTAATTAATGAATCAGTGCTAATCCCCTATCAGCATCCTGATGCACAACCACCAAGTATCCAGGAAATCAAAGCAGGTGCAGTGCCAATAACACCAAGATTTTATCTTGCGGGAATGATCGAGCGCATCAATACTGAGCTTGAGGAAGCGCATCAACAATATTTATTATACAGCAATACGTCTGCTACAGAAACCATTTTACTCACCAAAGGCAAATACAGCATAACAGCACAACTGATTGACAATACGGGGCTATATTTGCCAGCTGAATATAATAGGGTGTGCGAAGCAAAAGTTGGAGCTAGCTGTGCCAAAACCCCAGTAGATTTAACCTGCTGGCCACGAGGAGAATCTGAAGATGATTTTAAACGCGGTACCTGCTACTTGCAAGGCTATAAATGCATGACTTCCTGCGAGCGTGATTCCAATTTTAACCTTGCTATACAAGCACTTGTGTCAGAGGGCAAACAAGCGTTTATTCAAAAGATGAGTAACGTAAATCCACTATTCCCTCCCTATGTCTTTGAATGGGAATATGACTCATACATTGAAGACTATATTGCTAATCCGTTCCTTGATTACTGCTGGCCGATTAAAGGATGTGCTGCTGATGAAGAGATTAAATATGATGCAATTAGCATGGAAGCATTTCCCAGGGGAGGAATATACATTAATAAAACCCACCATACACCTTGGGTTATTAGCAGTTATGAACAACTAGATAATGAGAAATCTGTGATCATTTATTTGTATCTGCCAGTGAAGCCTGCACGAATTCACCAACTAGGAACCCAAATGCAAAAACATATTGAAGTTTCATCTACAAATCCACGGCTGGTAATGCCTGAAATCAAATAACAAGTAGTAGGGCACTCCACAAAATAATGGATCAAAACTAGTTTGAAAGTATAAGAGTATTCAGTAAGAAACAATACAATGACGAGGGAAAGAAAATGAAAAAGCATGTCAAAGAAAAAGCAAAAAAACTCGCTGAAAAAATAAACAATGTTAAGAACAAGGTTAAAAAGAATGAAAAAACTGCTGCACTCATAACGTTTCTAAAGCGATTTTATGATAAACGCCTCTTACCAATGATGGGCATTGACTTGCTCTTGCTGCTTTGTGTCGTGCTTGTTGCAATCCTCTTCCAAGTGTGGATGATGCAGTTTGACCAAACACCCTTGCAGGAAGCAATTCTCAAGCAAAACTATGATTACGAGCAGCTTTTATCTTTGCTCAATACTTACCTTCTTATCATTCTTGCATATTTTTTTTCCCTGGTATTACTGTATACCCTTGCACGAGCAATTACGTACAGAGTGCTCTATAAGCGCTGGGCATCAGTACTCGGATTACTGAAGTATTATGGAGTAAACCTTGCACTTTTTTTTGCAACAATTACTGTGCTCCTCATTTTTGGTATCATCTTTAATGAAGGAGCGCTTGCAATAGTAGCATTGCTGTTTCTTTCCTTTATGCTCTATTATAGCACACTGTTTGATATCATGTTTTTTAAAAAAGAAAAGGCAAAAGCAGTGCTTAGTAGTTTTCTTTTCAGTGTGAAAACCAGTTACAGAATTTTCCTGTTCTTTTTCCTTTTTGCAGGATTGCTGCTGTTCATTAATGGAATCATTGCAGCACTGGTAAGTTCGTTTTCATCAAAGACAACAATCCTTGGGGCGCTTCTGTTTTTTGAATTGCTGTATATTGCCTCCTGGTCAAGGCTCTACCTCTTTGACAAAACAGAGCATCATGAGGTGCCGGGGACAGCAAGCAGCAAGGAGCGCTAAGCAAAAAATCCTTAAACCTAATATTAGCCTAAGAAGGCCTAAAGGATAAAAAAATAGTAGAAGCAAGGAAAGTCGTTTGTGGAAAAAATGTATGACCCTATGCCCACTGCTTCCGAAGAAAAAAAGAAAAAACACAAATCGTTAATGGGTTAGACGATGAGAACACCTAGCAAGAACAAATTGACAACACAGGAGCACATAAGGACTGTTACACCTGACATTGCAATTTTTGATGTTGATGGCACCTTATTTGCATTTAATACCGAAAAAAAAGGAATGCTCTTTTTATACCACCAAAAACTCATGCCACTCTCGTATTTAGTGGACATTATGTTACGAAACCTCATCAGCAAAACATTTGTTCGCAAAAAAATTCTCAAGCAGGGATTATGGTTTTTAAAAGGAAAATCAAAAAAAGAATTGGAGCAGCTTGCAAAGCATTATTATGCAACAACACTCAAGCACAAGATTGCACCGCGGATGAGGGAGGAGATTACCAAGCACGCAGCAAAAGGGAATCGCATTATTATATTAAGTGCATCACCCCAGATTTTGCTAGAAGAGCTAGGCAGGGAAATCAAAGCTACTGCAGTGCTTGGCAGTATCCTTGAAGAGCAGGATGGGAGAATGACAGGCAACATTATTTCTTGGAATTATGGGGAAGAAAAAATGCGAAGGTTACTAAGACTATTGCAAGAATGGAACGTTAATCGAGCAACGACAAAACTGTGGTATTATGCCGATAGTCTTGATGATCTTCCGGTATTAACTTTTGTTGACTATCCCATCGCAGTCAATCCTGAAAAAAAACTGCTTGCAATTGCGAAAAAGAACCAGTGGCAAATAATTACCTTTCCTAAAGTAGAAGACTGAGTAAAAGGGAATACGTAGACGCTAAGGGACCATCATTAATGAATGGATTTATGTGTAGAAATGCCCTGCATTCTGCAAACCATTAAAAAATTAAGAAAAAGAACACTTGTAATCTCTTCTTTCCAGCATCACATAAAAGAAAACCTAATCAAAGTATTGTGGAGTAGGCTATCGGTTTGCAAGCATTCCTATTTTTTTCTTTTTTTTGCAATGATCACACCATCTGAATCCATATCCTTTAGGAAAGACTTCTGCTTTTTTTGCGTGCTCATTGCAAACCCATTTTCCACATCCATC
>JAWAQC010000046.1:0-6180 GCA_038894115.1 Candidatus Woesearchaeota archaeon
ACAATGATAAGGATAAGCAGCTGAAGCCAATTAGGCCCATCATCATCGCCCATGCCAAAAATTGCTGCCCATTGGGCAAGCGATGCGATGTACGAAATTGCTCCTGCAATGGTTGCTGCAATGGTTTGAATTAAAATATCCCGGTTTTTAATATGGGCAATCTCGTGGGCAATAACACCTTCAAGCTCCTGCTTGTTTAACAGCTCTAAAATGCCGGTAGTAAATGCCACAATTCCGTTTTTAGGGTTTCGTCCTGTGGCAAATGCATTAGGGGTTTTGCTGTCAATGATATAGATTTTAGGCATAGGAATGTTTGCTAAATGCGCGACATGGCGCACCTGGCTGTACAATTCTTTGTAGGCTTTAGGGTCTGCTTCTTTTGCCCCATAAAGAGAAAGCACAATTTTGCTTGAAAACCAATACATCAAGCCATTAAAAAGGATAGCGATAACTAATGCAATGATGACGCCTGTCGTGCCGCCAAATAGCTGGCCAACAAACAAAAACAAGGCGGTTAATGCTGCAAATAAGATGATGGTTTTTAATTGGTTGATCATACCATCAATGAAAGCAAAACCAAGTTATAAAACTTATGGAAAAAAACAAATGGTGGATAGGGTATGGAAAAACGGATGGAAACGATATGGAAAAAACCTTACAGAGAAGATTACAGAGAAGATATTTCTTACATATAAGTTCTTACAGATAAGGTTCTTACATATAAGATATTCAAGAAATCAAATATTTAAAAAATCTATTATTTAAAAAATCTATTGATTATTCAAGAAACCTTTCAGTATGCTGGGCAAGCTCAGCCTCTTTGAACTGGCGCCTGCGCTTTTCAAGCCATTTATAGACATTAGCATGCGGGCTACCTTGAATAAGAGAAACAATTGCCTGTTTTGCTAAAAGCACTTGGTCAATTCTGCCAATAACACAAATTGTTTTTCCATAAATAGAAATATTAGTTTCTGTAAGCTGCTCAATGTTTTCCCTTGCTTTTCCTTCCCTTCCAATAATTCGGGAGCGGATTCTAACAAGATGGTTTTTGCCACGAACATAATCATTAAGGGAAATTTGTTCAAACCCGAAATCTTGCTTAGTGAGTTGCAAAGCAATGTCTGGATTAAAACCCCTACCTATTGCGTGGATGACTTCTTTTGCTGTAAAAAGCAATAATCCATCAGTTGCAGTAATTTCAATATCGCCTTCCTGTGAATCAATTTTTAAATTGACATTAAGCTGGGTTTCAAGCTGTTTTTTTTCCTGACCTTGCTTGCCAATGACAACTGCTATTCGCTCTTTTGGAATTTTTAGACTAAAACTAAAAACAGAAAGCTCTGCTGGATTTGCAGGAGGAGCAAGAGTATTGCCTTGTCCAGGAGAATTACTTTGTCTTGGAGACTGACTTTTTCTTGCCTTTATTTTTGTTTGCGCAGGTGCACTGGCCCCAGGAGCTGTGGCAGGTAATGATGCTTGTGTTTGCATAAGTGATTGCCCTTGTTCAGGTTGGCTGCCAGAAGGAACAATTGATTTTTGCAGGCGTTGAGCTGTAGCACGTTTAGATGAAGAAACTATGTGCGTTGGCTTGCCTTGCATTGATACTTTTTTTTGAGGTTTCATATGCATTGGAAGAGAAATGTCGTTTTTAAATCTTTTGTGTTTTTAGTTTAGGAAATGATAAATGAATTGGAAAAGAGAAATGACTTGGAAAAGCAATAATAGGAGTAGAAAAGTAATAGCAAGTAAATATTAAGTAGTGTTTAACAACCAAGAGCAGCATCTTTAAGAGCGACTGGAGTTCTTGCCTTGCAATGCAACAGGGGGACCTGCCCCATCCGGGGACCTATAAAAGTGCAAGATAATGCACGCATTGCCAGACGAAAGGAGCGGGTGCTTGCGCTAGCAAGCACGATGCTGGCTGCGTTCATTGATGCACTTATTTTTTCTTGTACTCAGCAAGGATTGCTTTGCAGGATTCTTCATTGACTTTTGGAAAAATTTTCTCATTAATCATCAACACCGGAGCACTTGCGCAAAGCCCAAGACAGCGGACAATTTCAAGTGAAAATTGCCTGTCAGCGCTTACCTGGCCTGGCTCAATGCCTAGCTCTTGGCTAATTACTCCAAGAAGGTTGGGAGCGCCTTTGACATGGCAGGCAGTGCCTTCGCAAATCATAATTTTGTATTTTCCAGATGCGTGAAGCTTGAAAAAATTATAGAAGGTGGCAACTCCATAAATATCAGCAAGCGGAACCTGAAGTTTTTCAGAAATCAAGGCTAAACTTTCTTTTGGCAAATAGCCTTCTGTGTCTTGGATTTCTTTTAGGATTCCAATAATGTGTTCATGGCCTTTTTTGTTTTCAAGTAGTGGGCCATATTTGTGCTCATAGAGTTTGAGCTTTTCTTGGTCAAGTGCAAAAATAGCACCATCACCTCTTTGTTTTGATGGCTCTCTTCTTGGAGTTCTGTTCTTTTTTTAGTAATTTCTTGTCAGTGTTGAAGTATTTTTCGTATTCCTAAGGCAGCAAAAAATCCAAGGCTTGCTGTAAGCAGCTGCATTGCTCCCATTGCCACAAGAAAGACACCTGGCACAAGCCCAAGTGCAATGAAAATGATTGCTACACTTGCAAGCAATGCGCTTTTTGCAAGGATGACACTAATGCCTGCAGCAAGCACACCATAGCGATGATGGCGCAAGAGTTTGTATCCATACACCAGGATTGCATTGGCAAGCCAAATAAAAGGGATAAAATAGAAAAGATAGATGGTCAACGGGCCAAAGAGCACCCCATACAAAGCAGCTCCGATGCTAGGGGCAATGATTAATGGCAAGATTTTTATGCCTTTCATTTGAAACGCTGCTAAAAACAGCAGCATATTGATGACACTGCCAACCACGAGTTGGGGATGGCTAAGAAACATTGGAAGCAAGAATGCAATCAAGGTCATGCCAATGAGCTGGTAGTGTTCATGGACCTGCTGCCAGACATAATCGCGTTTTTCAATAAACATCCAGGCTGTCTTCATGGTTGTTTCCTCCAGGGATTTCATGCTTGCAGCAGCATCTTCTTGCAGCATGTTCTTTTGGTTTGATTTTTAGCTCTAGGATTATATATACTTTATGTTTTTCCTCAATACGTTATTGCTCCTCGAATGCATTACAGAAAAACAAGAGAAAATCAAAAAATGTTCGTATCATAACATTACGTTATTATAAGGGTTGCCCTTCATCTTGGTGGTATGCAAGAGCATCAGCAACCAATGGTTTCGTTTCCACAAGACCTGTATTTTACAACCTCTGTTCCTGTCTTGCAGGGTCCTTTTAATGGAACAGGCCTTTACCAAGTTATAGAAGAAGATTTGGCAACACGAGAGCGATCTTTTAAGGCGGGGCCACGTTCGCTGCTTGAAGCAAAAGCCTTGGCAGCGTCATTAAATGCTCGGCATTATACAGCAAATCCTCAAGGGACAAACCAGTCTCCTGCTGGGTATCAAGTTGTTGATGATGATGTGCCTTTTTTGGCAATGGTCGTTCCGTATGATCCTGCTGGCTATGTTTCTGCTTCTAAACAAAACCACAAGTAAAAAAAAGCAGTGCAGGGCAAGAATAAGCCACATTTTGTAGGTGCACTGCAGCTAGGCCGCAGCAGCTGCCTATACACCTTCAAGGCATTCTCCTATGCGTCATAATCTGACTTGCACCAGCCGGGGCTGTTGTTGCATCCGTTCCTTTTTATCGCAGGTCAGGGGGTTATCTTGCTTTTTTTCGCAAAAAAGCGTCGCAGCCCATCATCCCTCAAAAAAGGGGGTTTTGTTTCTGTACAGGAGCCGGCCCTCTTAGAGTCCTTTCTTTCGAAAGCGGCTTTGTGATGGTGTGTGGACTTTCCTCAGTGCATTGCACCGAAAGCCTTGTACTTGCCCTACACCTTGCAACGGTATGCTAGCATGCATTTTAAACCTTGCGGTAAATCTCCTACGTGGAGAAGAATGCGATGCAATGCACTGCTTGCTCTCTTTTTGTTTTGCCTTGCTTGTTTTGGCTTTTTGCTAGAAATCTGTTTTTATAGCAATCGTTTTGTTTTTGGTTTCTGCTTTTTTTCTTGGGCTACTCTTTTTTAATAACGTTGTATTTGATCATAATTTCCTTAAATTGCTTGAATTGCGGGTCATTTTTTAGCAGTTCTGCTTCCCTGCGTGAAAGCCGGTTAATGAGGTTTTTGGTAAACAGTGCGACTACTTTCATATCTTCGCGCACTTGTTCTTGGGGGGTTAATTGTGCAATATCTTCATCTCCTTCAGGAATTTCTTCTTTTGCAGGGCTAAAAAACTCTTTGATTTTGTTTTTTAGATTGGCAAAAAACCCTTCTGGTTTTTCATTCACTTGTTTAAGGTCTTGGGTGCTAATTTCTTCAAGGTCAATAGTTTCTTTTTCTCCTTTTTTGAGTTTGCCTATTTTTTTGTCAAGGTAATATTCAACATTGCTCTTTTCTTTGACCAGCATCACTTCTTCGTCTTTGGCAGGGTTGGTTTTTTTTGTGCTCTCTTTTTTTTGCGCATAATCGATAAGCTCTCTAAAGCGCTCGCTATCATCTCTTTTCCTGCTTAGGTAATCATCAAGTTCTTTGCTCATCTGGCGTGACATGGTCGTTACCCTCGTTTTTGGTTTGTTTTTGTTTGTTTTTTATTTTTTTGTTTTTATTATTTTTCTTTTTTTTCTTCTTTGGTTTTATTGTGTTTATTTTATGATTCTTGTTCTGTTATCGTTCTTTTCTCTTGACCTGTGTTCTAGTAACAAAACTTATATCGTTGCTTATATAAATACTTTATTAAACTGGCTGGAAACACCTTGGTTACTATGCTTCATCACTCTCTCATAACCTGAAAACATCAAATCTAAATACATCTAACAATCCCAAAAACCCCAAATCAATATGCCCTTGTTACTTAAAATGCCCTTGTTACTTAAACAGAAAATTATATAAATTGAGAGAGGTATAATTCTCCCAAAAATTCATCGTTATTTTTGAATCTTATTTTTAAATTGTAGCAGGATGCGTACTCTTCCTATGCTTTTATGCTTGGCAGTAATTGCTTATACACCTTCCCTTTGTGGTGCAAGAATGGCAAAACAACAAGTAGCACAACCCTTACATTTTCCAAACCTCTCTAAACAGTTAGGTAAAAAAGCAGTTGATATCCAGCTGCTTATTATTATCTTGCTGCTGGTAATTTTCTTTTTTCTTGTTTTTTACAAGATTTTTACCTTTACCAATTCCATGAACTAATCATTGGCGATGCTTGTATTCGTTGTCAGTAAGGGGTTTTCCTTTTTAGAATCCCCAAAAATTTAGAATCCCCAAAAATCTAGGAATCCTTCATCCCCTCTCTTTAATGGAGTAGTATCCTCTATGGTTAAAAAAACACGCACTGGAATGTTGTTTCCTTTCCCTTTTTTGCCTCTTATAAGGCGTTCTTCAAAAAAAGGGTTGGAAGCTTATGTCCTTGTAAGTATTATCTTGACAATCGTTTCTTTTTCAGTGATTGGGTATGTGATTTATACAGCCAACAAAACCTATGATATTGATCAGGAACTTGCCTTAACCAGGTCATCGCTCTTTGCTGCAGAAAAGCTTGAGCTTAGTGTTCTTGGTGCAGAAGTGCTTAGGGCAAAGCTGTATTTGCGCACGCATTTAATTTCTGTTCCAGAAGCCCAATACAGCAGCAAGAAGGCAGATGTTGCAAAAAATCTTGCAGAGCGCACGGTTGATTGCTGGTGGGCATTTGGAAGCGGTGAGATTTCGGAAAACGTGCTTTCTTCAGTTTGGTATAAAGGAAGCAAGGATAAATGTTTTGTTTGTTTTATCATTACCATTGATGAGCTTAAAGGTAATGAAGGAGAATCTTCTGCAACAATTTCAAAAGAGGAATTTTTGGCATACTTGTTTTTAATGCCCTACAAAGCAAAAGATACCAAAAAGAAAAAATGCACAGATGAGCAAAAGAAAAACAATGATCCTGATTGCATTCATGAAGGCATGCCAGAATGCGAAGCCAAAGGCGGGACGTGCCGAGCTGCCGGCTCCTGTTTTCCCACTGAAGTGCCCTTTACCCAATGGGCTTGCAAATCAAAGTCGCAATGCTGTGTTGAGCAGTCAAAAATTATTACCTATGCTTCCT
>JAWAQC010000047.1:0-6155 GCA_038894115.1 Candidatus Woesearchaeota archaeon
CCCATTCGGCTGTGGCGTGATTCAGACCGGCGGCTGCCTCCAATTCGCGTCGAACTTCGGCCTTCCGCGCATCGGAAAGTCGGTGGAAACGCTTTTGGCCGTCACCCAGGTTCGCCAACGCCCAGACGCCTCTATCGCATAGATAAAGACATTATTACTGAAGAAATCCACAATCGTATTTTCGTGCACCATAAAATCAAAGTTAAAGACCTTTATTCCTAGTTTTCTTATGCATCGGTTTCCTTATTCTTTGCTTATTGTTTATGGTACTTAAGGTAGCCAATGGTTACTGCACCTACGGCTAACACTCCTAATGCACTGCTTAAGAAAATTGGCAAGTCGTTTAGGGAAAGGCCATACAAAGCCATAATCAACAGGCTGGGAAAATACAGCACAAGGGTTGCCAAAGAAATGTCTTTTGCACTTTTGGTTTTATAGATTTTATAGACCTGGGGAAACCAGCCTACTCCCATTGCAATGCCGGCTAAGGTTGCAAGCAGTGGTAAGAGTTCCATTCTGCTTTTTAATCAGCTGTCACTTATATGTTTTTTGCTTTTGAATACAGCACGCATCAAGGTTGCGTAGGCACAAGGGAGAACAGCGATCTGCGGCTCGACGGGGGGTTGTCCCTTACGGGGGTGGCGGCCTAAGGGAGCATTGAAGTGGTTGCCGAAGCCGATGCGTGCTGCTTGCCACAAGCAGCATCGTGCTTGCTAACGCAAGCACCCGCTCCTTTCGTCTGGCAATGCGTGCATTGTTTTACATTTCTCTTGGTCCCCGGATGGGGCAGGTCCCCCTGTAGCAATGCAAACAAGCACTCCAGTCGCTCTTCAAGATGCTGCTCTTGGTAGAAATTTATTTTTTGTCTACTACTATGGTGATTGTTCTAAGAACTTTCTTTTATTTGCATTTACCACAAAAGTTGGTAAAGCCGCAGCAATACCAATGCTAGAAGAATTCCTACTGCCATACCATAAAAAAAGTCCTTGACAAGCAATGCTCGATAATGTTCTTTTAATTGTTCTTCATGTTTGCGATAGTAGGCATCGCTGTGATGCTGCTCGTTATGCTTTTTTTCCTGTTCAATTTTTTCTTTGTGCAGTTTTGCAGTTTCAAGGCTTGCAGGTGATGGTATTTTTTCTTCAGTTGTGGTAAGGGGTTTAGTCGTGGTTGGTTGTGGCATTCGTTTTTCTGCTGCTTTCATTTCAGCATAGTAGGCAGCAGAAATAATTGTCTTGAGTGTGTCGATTCGATTTTTCACAAGCACCTGCATTTTTTTTTGGTCTTTTGTTTTTCTTAGTGCAGCTGCAAGTTCTTTGTCGCCAATAATGTCTTCTATCCAATTGGCAAAATCATTGCGTTGGGCAGTTACATGATGGGCAAACACTTCAGGGCTAATGCCAGCAAGTGCTTCCCTAAGATCGCGCAAATTCCTAAGCAAGAACCCATTCACTACAAAAAATTCTTTGCCTTCTGGCACATCTTTTAAATAGGCAAGGGCCGTATGTTTGTCCATGCTTCCTTAACCATTCCTTTGCTTTTTTATTCCTTTTTTCTGGTTCTTTTCCTTATCAAAAGGATGGAGCTAGAGGTTTTTTCCTCTGCTGGTTCTTTACTTTGCCTTACCAATTCAGCATGTATTTAAGAACGATGGTCTGTGCATGCATAGGACCATGGGCATTGCGAAGCTTATCGGCAAGATCCTGCATTTTAAGTGCGTCTGCAACCCAAATGGCAAAATCATTTCTATCACTGGTGACATGATGGTAATAGACATCATCACTCATTCTGTCAAAGGCTTCTACCAGTTCTATAAGATTGCTTAATGTTGTTCCATCAATTACAAAAAAGATTTTATCATCAGTTACTTTGGTTGCGAATTTATTTTTAATCTGCTGCTGTTTTTTTGCAGGTTTAACTACTGTTTTTTGCACTTTTGTGCTTGGTTTTTTTGCAGAAGTTTTAGCCATACCGTTATCACCTTATCCCCCTTTTTCCCTTTTTTAAACCCACTTGGGGTATTCTTTTCCTATTGCTTGACACAATCCCACATTCAAGCTTACAATAAAATCTTTTTCTTTATCAACACTCACTTGTTCCCTAATATTAAATCCTTGATTTTATAAAATTTATAATCTATGATTTTACTGTACTTTTTATAACCAAGTAATAACTAATATTTAAATTTTTTTATACTTCGGTTCTTTCTATTTTTTTAATCTTTTTCCTTTTTTTCCTTTGTTCTTTGTTATTTGAACCTTTATCTTCCATTCTTTTTACAAGATGTTTACTTTCCTCTGTTCTTTGTTCTATGTTTTTTGTTTCCCTTGCAATTTCATTGTTGTTTCTTTACTTTTTATCGACTACTTATTATCAACTACTTATATTCTCAATTACTTCTTACAACCGACTTTCTTCTTCTAAACGCTTATTCTAAACGAATTGTGCAAAAGTTTTTTATTGCAAGAGCCTTTGCTTGTATACCTTGCATCCATTTTTGATTCGGTTTGGTTAGGAATGCATTTTTACGGGATGCTTGTTCTATGCGTCTCTTTTCATTTTTGTGTTTTGCATCACGGCTCATTCCTACCCACTTTCCACTGCTAGACTTTGCTAAAAAACCTTATCCTTTCACCATGGCATCTGCTCCTTTTAACCCAACTTCCCCTTCGCAAGAAGTATCAGATCTTTTATTTCCTTATGAAACACTACGCCCAGTGCAGCGCCATCTTCTTGCTGATATTCATAGTGCCATTGTTAAACGGCAGCATATTCTTGTCCATGCTCCAACGGGGTTAGGAAAAACTGCAGCTGCCCTTGCACCTGCTCTTTCATATGCATATGCCAACCAAAAAGTTGTTTTTTTTCTTACCAGCCGCCATACCCAGCATTTCATTGCACTGGAGACTTGCAAAGCAATTAAGGACAAGTATAAGATTCCGATTCTTGCAACTGACCTTATTGGCAAAAAAAACATGTGTTTAATGCCCAACATAGAGCAGCTGTATCCCCATGAATTTTTTGAGTACTGCAAACGGGAAAGGGAAAATAGGACTTGCGAATATTATGTCAATACTCGTGATCACCAACAACGTTTAACTGCCCAAGCAAAGGCACTGCTTTCATCTTTAAATATTCAAAATCCGCTATCTACTTCTGTTGTCATTGAGCAGGCAAAGGAAGAAGCATGCTGCCCCTATGAAATTACCGTTGAACTTGCAAAGCAAAGCCACCTGATTATTGCGGATTATTCTTATGGGTTTCATCCGACCATTGCGACCAAGTTTCTTAAAAAAATAGGGAAATCCTATGAAGACCTTATCATGATTGTGGATGAGGCTCATCATTTGCCTCAGCGTATGCGCGAGCTTGCAAGTAGCAAACTTACGTCTGTGATGATTAAGCGCGCAATTCTTGAAGCAAAAAAGTTTGGGTATGTTCAGGCACTTCCCCTTCTTGCCCAGCTGCAACATGCCTTGGTTGAGTTAACCCATGGGCTTGAAACCAAAGAAGGAAAAGAAGCAGTCGTTCCTAAAGAATCCTTAGAGCAATATTTGGAAGAAGGCATTGAACACACTGCCCTTGTGCTTGACGAAACTGCAAAAGAGGCAAGAGGGCTGCGAAATCATAGTGCCCTCTCACAACTAGGACCTTTTCTTGAGGCATGGATGCATGCAGATCATAGCTTTTGCACCCTCGCAAAAATTGAGCAAGGCAAGCAAGAAGAAATTCGCCAGCTTGCCTTGTGCTGCCTTGATCCCTCCCCTCTCTTACGTGAGGTGATTGACCAAACACACAGTCTTATCTTGATGTCAGCGACCTTAACTCCTGTCACAATGTATGCTGACCTTCTTGGGTTTACCCAACGGACGGTTACAAAAACCTATCCTTCGCCCTTTCCTAAAACCAACAAGCTCAATATTATTGTTCCCAAAACCACAACCCAATTTAAGCAGCGCAATCATCAGCAATATCGCACGATTACAGAAACCTTGCAAGAGCTTATTGGGGCAATGGCAGGTAATGTTGCTGTTTTTTTCCCAAGCTATGAGGTGATGGATAGTGTTCTTGACTTTCTGGTTAGTGCTTCCTTTACCTCTATCCAATCCCCACGTTCAAGAAGAGGTGGATTTTCTGCGTTCTCTGGCAACGTAGTTTTTGCTGGCAAACCAGTGTTTATTGAGCAGGCAAATAGCACAAAACAGCAGCGTGAGGACTTGCTTGCACGCTTTAAATCCTATGCCTTGCATGAGCATGGCGCTGTCCTGTTTGCCTGTCAGGCAGGTTCATTTGGTGAAGGAATTGACTTTCCTGGCAATGTATTGCAGGGAGTCATTATTGTAGGCTTGCCTCTTTTAAAGCCAAATCTTGAGACCAAGGAATTGATTGCCTACTATGACCGGCGGTTTGGAAAAGGTTGGGAATATGGCTATGTTGCTCCAGCATTTTCAAAAATTTTGCAAAGTGCAGGTAGATGCATTCGTAGCGCCACTGACCATGGCGTCATCATTTTTTTAGATGAGCGTTTTGCCTGGGATCGCTATCGGCAGTATTTTCCACCTGATGAGCACTATCATGTGCTGGCAAATCCATTGCCTACAATCAAAGCATTTTTTTCCAACCAGCAACATTTTACGAACACAACTTTTTTGTAATACTTCTTTCTTCCTGCTCTCTTGCAGCGTTGGATTTCTTTTGCTATTTCCCTTAAAACCGAATAGTTTAAAAGAAGCAATCGTTTTCCTTCTAAGCTGTATATTCAACTATAAGATGGCTTTTGTTTTTTATTGCTCTTTTTTTATTGTCCTCCTGATTGTTGCGTTAATGTTTTGTTACTTTCCCTATCAACCTCTATCTCTACTCCAATACGATTCTCAAAACGATAAAAATACAGTGAGGAAATGCCTATGGGATGCAACCATGAAAATTGTAATTGCGCAGATGTTAATGAGCAGCTCTTTTCACCTGAACAAGGTGTGCTTTCAGCTGAAGAGTTGTTGTATACTGCCCATCTTAAAACCGATGCGTTACTGGCCCTTCTTATTAAAAAAGGGTTGATTACAGAGCACGAGTATCAGGAAGCAATAGAATCTCTTACCAAAATGTTGGAGCTTGCAGGACAAGAAATGCAAACTTCTTCAGGAATAGTAAAGCCTTCAGAGAATCAAAAAACAATAATCTTTAAATAGAGAAAGCACATTACAACTTATGGTAAACTACTTTAGAATGGTACGCTAATAGTGTTTAATTTTAGTGACAAAAAAAAGAGGTTATAAAAACCAAAATCTTTTAATATAGGTGTTATTGCTCTTAAGTTATAAAATACTTGTACTTTCGGGGTGTATCAACAAAGATTTTGCCTTATTGGTGGTTGTCTTTAGTTACGATTCAATATGTATGCCAGTGATGGTTTTTCATTATACCAACGTCATGATATTAACACTCATAACTAAAAAGACCACAAAGTCATAAATGAAAAAAACCATAAATGAAATAAACGAGGGGGTTGTAGAATGATTGTTAAAGAAGATTTTTTAAACAAACTGCGGCGTTATTTTGGTTTGAATCTTTATGAAGTAAAAATCTGGACTGCACTGCTTTCCAGAGGCCTTTCTACAGCAGGTGAGCTTGCTAATATTGCAAACGTTCCCCGATCACGAAGTTATGATATTCTTGAGAGCCTTGAGAAAAAAGGGTTTGTTATTATGAAATTAGGGAAGCCTATTAAGTATATTGCTGTCCCTCCCAATGAAGTGGTTGACCGTGTGAAGAAAAATATGAAAAAAGAGGCTGAAGAGCGTGTCAGCCGGCTTGAAGAACTTAAAAACACTGATGTGCTTACCGAGCTTAATACACTTCATACCCAAGGTGTTGAACTTGTTGAGCCAACGGATTTATCTGGAAGCTTGCGTGGTAGGCATAACTTGTACAATCATTTGGAAATGACAATCAAAGGTGCGGAAGAAACCGTCACGATTATGACAACCTCGCAAGGCCTTATTCGAAAAATCGAAGGATTAAAACCCGTTTTTGAGCAAATCAAAAAGCGCGGCGTAAAGATTCGCATTGCAGCACCTTTAACCAAAGAAACCCGTGATGCTGTCAAAGATCTTGCAAATGTTGCTGAAGTTCGCCATAGCACCAGCAAGGCACGC
>JAWAQC010000048.1:0-6143 GCA_038894115.1 Candidatus Woesearchaeota archaeon
ATACTTTCTTCTTATTCTTTTTTCTTTTGTTTTTTCTTCTTAGTTGTTTGTTTTCTTTTTTACCTGCTCTTTAACTCTTGAATTTACGTCTTGAATTCCCAACTCTTATTGCTTCTTTGCTCGTTTATTTGCCCTTCTCTTTAATCATTGTTCTCTTTAATCTTTAAACTACTCTTTTATCCTTTTTTAATACCTCTTCTTAACTAAACCTTTCTACCCAGCACCATTTATGCTGTTACTCTGTTTTTACTATGATTTTTTCAACCAACGTACAACTAACTTCCTGGGTTTTACAATATAGGTTTTACACTTCAAGATTAAAAGAAGTATAGGGGATCTTGTATTTTTTTGCAATCAGGTTTGCTGTTATTCTTCCAGATTCATAAATGGTAGGAAGCCCAGAACCAGGATGCGTGCCTCCACCAACAAGATAACAATGTTTAAGCTCTTCAAACTGGTTATGGGGTCTAAAATACAACATTTGGTTGAGGTTGTGGGCTAAATTAAAGGTTGCTCCAAGATAGACATGCTGTTTTTGCTCCCAGTCTTTTGGAGTAATGATGCGTTCAAATTCAATATGCTCTTCAAAATCAACAAATCCAAGCCGTTGTTTGATGGTTGCAATAATCTTGTCTCTAAACTGCTTTTTTTCTTTTTCCCAATCAATGTTGGCTTTTAGGTTTTGGACAGGTACAAGCACATAAACATTTGCTTTGCCCTGCGGTGCCAAGGTTTTATCAACAACTGAGGCATTGCGGATATAAAATGAAAGGTCATCTAATGGCTCGTTTTTTTGGAATACATTATTAATATAGGTTTTATAATCTTTTGAAAACACAATCGTATGGTGGGGCAAATCATAAAGTTTATTCATTCCTAAATAGAGCATAAAGGTTGAGCAGGAATATTTTTTCTTTGCAAGGTTTTGTTTGCTGTATTTTTTTAGGATCCCATCAGGAACGAGGTTTTCCATTGCATAGGCAAAATCAGCATTGATAATGGTTTCATCTGCTTTTTTGGCAGTGCCATCTTCCAGCAATACTCCAACAACGCGGTTGCCTTCAATCAGTAGCTGTTTTACTTTCGTATTGCAAGAAATTGTTGCTCCATGCTCTTTGGCTACATTTGCCATTGCCTCAGAAATCTTGCTTAACCCTCCCTGGACATGGTAGATTCCATAGGTATGCTCAATATAAGGAATAATCATAAACGCAGCAGGACAATCCCATGGTGACATTCCTAAGTATTTGGATTGAAAGGTAAAGGATATTTTTAATTGTTCATCATTAAAATATCGTCCCAGCTCTTCAAACATTGACCTGGTTAATGAAAGGTAGGGCAATGCTTTAAGGACATTAAGGCTAAGCATTGACCAAGGAGTATGGTAGGGCTTTTGCAGGCAAGGATACATTTTTTCAAATCGTTGTTTTTCCTTTTTTAAAAAGCGGTCAAATTGCTTTTCCTGGCCTGGAAAATGCTGTCCAATGGTTTGTTTCATTTGCTCATGATTATCGGTCATGTCAATGGTTTTATCTGCAAAAACAAGCCGGTACATTGGGTCAAGCTTGATGAGGGTAAGATAGTCTTCAATGTTTCTTCCAGCTTCTTTAAACACTTCTTCCAAAATAAATTTCATCATAAGAAAGGTAGGGCCAATATCAAAGCTATAACCTTGCTCAACAATTGCAGCATTTCTTCCCCCAACCTGGCTGTTTTTTTCATACACTTCTACATTAAATCCGCGGTATGCTAATATCATGGAAGCAGTTAAGCCGCCAGGACCTGCTCCAACAATAATGATTTTTTTTGCCATGGTGTTTTCTTGTAAAGAACGTTCGTACAAAAAAGAGTTTTTTGGTAGGTATTTGTGAACGGTTTTTGCTTGCTGTTTGTTTTATTTTTGTCCTTGGTTGATTATATTTTATTTTTGTTTGATTCTGTGTTTTTCTCTTCACTACTCTTTTTTCTCTAACCTTTTTTTATCCCAAATCCCATATCTGCTTCATTAAGCGTTATTGCTTATCCTTTTTATATTTTGTGCTGTTGGTTCTAATTCACTTATATTAAAATTCACTTATATTAAATCTTATATTAAATAATAAATCTTATATTAAATAATTATTCTAATAATTATTCTAATTATTTTTGTCTGGGTATTAATATACAATCCCAGCCAGAAACCAAACCTTTATTAGGTACTGCTTTTTTATCAGGACCAGTACAAGCTTTTTTTGGCAGCTTTTTTTGGCAATTACAACATCCTTAGTTGTACCCTATCCCACATCCTTTTTTTATGAGGTTTTTTACTTCCTTTCCCTTATCCAAAACTTATCTTATCCAAACCTTACCCAAAAACGCACGCATATCAAACGGAGGTGTTTTTATGAGCCATCTTCATGCAAAAGCTAAAAAAGCATTTCTCTTAGGGCTTTCGTTTAGCCATGCAAGCTATGAAGCTGCAAAAGCAGGCATTGAGGAGCTGCAAAAGCAAAACATTATTTCTTCGCAAGATGCAGCAATGCTTGCAAAGCATGCAGCTACCGTCCTTAAGCAAAAAGAAAAACAAACTGCTGCAATGCTTAGCAGTGCTCTTGAAAAGCATGCACAACCCTTGCTTGAAAAGGCTGCAAAAAAAGCTGGGTATGTTACCGCACGCGAGGTTGCAGTTTTGCACAAGCGCATTGCAAAGCTTGAGCAAGCCTTAGCTGCAAAAAAGGCTGCTGCTACCAAAAATCAAACCAAAAAATCAAGGGCAAGAAAAAACTCAAATGCAAAACAAACCCCTAAGAAAAACTAAGCAGCCCTCTTTCCAAAAGGTCATGTACCATGGAACTTCCTTTATATTTGCGTGATTCTTATTGCTCAACCTTTACCGCTTCGATTTCTGCGGTTCTTAGCCAGCATGAGGTTGTGCTCACTGATACAGCTTTTTATCCCCAAGGTGGAGGCCAACCTTCTGACCTTGGTAGCATTACACTGCTTGATGATGCTTTGTTACCATTAGTAACGTTTGCTGTTGTTGGAGTAAAAAAACAAAATGGCATGATAGTCCATGACCTTGCTTTCCAACAACCTGCGCAGCACCTTGCATCTTCGCTTGCGCTTCAAGAAGGAATGCGAGTGCAAGGCACGCTTGACTGGGAGCGCAGGTATAAGCTTATGCGCATGCACACCGCAAGCCATATCCTTTCCTATGTGTTTTACAAAGAACAAGGGGTCTTAATTACTGGCAACCAGCTTGGTCCTGATGTTTCCAGGGAAGATTTTTCTCTTGAAACCTTTGATCGTGAAATGATCCAGACATTAATTGACAAAGCCAATGCCTTGCTTAGGCAAGATTTGCCTGTGCATATTTCTTTTATGGAGCGGCAAAAAGCATTAGCAATTCCTGGCATGGTCAAGCTTGCCAATGCGTTGCCACCAGAAGTGACGATGCTTCGGATTGTAGATATTGGTGGGCTTGATGTACAAGCTGATGGAGGCACCCATGTCAAAAGCACAAAAGAATGTGGCATGATTGAGCTTGTCAAGCTTGAGAATAAAGGCAAAACAAATCGGCGTTTGTATTTTTCATTAACCCCACCATAATCTTTTTGCCTTCACCTTTGTTTTTCTTTAGGAGCGTTCTTTGCTGTTTTTCTTTTTGTGGTTTGTTGCGTTTTTCTCTTTTTTCTTAGGTCTTTTCCCTGTTTAGCTCTTGTTTTTTTGAAACTGCTCGCTGTAATGATCCATAATAATATGTTTTTTTCATTCCATTGCAGGTTCGTTCAAGAATACAGTAATCTACCTTGATACCATAGGTTTGTGGGTTTGCTTCCTTTTGTTTTTTTTTAGGATCCTCTTCATGCTCATGGTTGGGTGTTGGGAATACTGAATAAATTTGTGGTGGGTAATAGGTTATCTTTTTCTCATATCCATTCCTTGGCAAGGCAAAAAGTTTAATGCCTACAGTAACAGGAATTTTTTTCTTTTTTGCATAGGATAAACTAATCATATAGTCTGGGATATGGTCTATTTCTTTTGGTTGCATATACAGCAGCAGCTGGTTGCTATTCTCTTCAAGAATAAATTCAATCGTGTGTGCAATACGATTGCTTAGGCATTTGTCAGCCACATATCCGGAAAGTTCAAATTTTTTGCTCTCTCCTACAGCCAATGTTTTTGCTTGCTGGGCAAGTTGGTCAATGCTTATTGCTTGGTAGTATTTGCTATTGTAATTTTGAAAGGATTGATAGGAGGTTGCTTTTGCTCCAGCCGTTGGCAGATCGTCTTTTGTTGACAATACGCTCTCTTGCTGTGTGCGTGAGATGTTTTGCTCTTTTTCCATCCCTTTCTCAACTCTTTTAGTTCTGGGTTTTATCTGTCTTTTATATGCCTTTTTCTTATCCTGTGCTTGGTTGCTTTACTCCTTGGTATGCCGGCAATGGTTGTTATTTATAAATTTTTAGTTACTAAAGAGTAGATATGGTTTTGTTTCCTGATTACTCTTCTTTTCTTTTTTGAATGAAAAGGGTTGTACGTTATCGGAAGGTTTAAAAATACAATGGTTTTTCTTCGTAGTTCATAGCTCTTATTTGTTGTATCTCTTCTTTAGGTGGATGATTCTTCTCTGCTCTTCTTTTCTTGGTGTGGAGAGTATCATTAAGGAAGCTATAGCTTGTTGCCTAACACCTCTGGTTGAATGAGTGTCCAATGCTGATGGTTATGGTATACTTTTTTTATTTATCCCAACCGTTGCGGTTATAGCTTTATTATCGATTTGTCTAAGAGGTTTTGGTTATGGATTACCAACTTGTAAAATACTGTTTGCTGTGCAAAAAGCGTTTTGTTGTTATGCGCACACAAGCAAAAAAACGCTATTGTTCAGTTTGCCAAGTGAGGATTGATAAAACATCTTCCCAGGACTAAGTTGTTTTTTTTCAGGTTGTTGTTGGTTTACTCTTCTTTTTTGGGTTGATACTGGTTCCAGGGCGCAAGCTTTTTAAATGAGTTTTTCTTTCCTAGGGTTATGGTTCTTGTATTGTATTATTATGGTGTATATTGCCATTATCGGTATTAAGAAGAAGTATTCTTTTCGTTTATGTTTGTGTAACCTCTTGTTTCTTACTTGTTTTTTACATGTCAGGTTATCATTGTCCACAGGGTATCCACATTTTACGCATTAATGACCATGCACAAAACGATTGTATCGTTGATTAAACGGTTATTTAATCTCTCTTTTATCCCCCATATCAACGCTGGTAACCAAATACTCTAAAGGTGAACTTGATGTCATCAAACAACCAATCTTCAATCAAACCCTCTGCAGCTGCTCCAAAAGACACTACCCTCCCTGATCCGTCGCAGTCCGAGTCTTTGCAGGAATCTTTAATCCAACAAGATGCAGTACAAGCTGATGCATTCATAACCTCTGCTTCAAACTCTTCTTCCTATCAAACTGCATTTGCTGCAAAGCAGTATTTGCGCACGATTGAGAGTTTAGATGATTTTACTCCAATCAAAGGCTATGATTTTGATCAACCATTTTCATTTCAAGCATTTTTGGAGTCGTTTGCAACAACTGGGATTCAGGCATCAGAGCTTGCAAAAGGCATTGAACTTGCCAACAAGATGATTGATGGCAAGTATTGCATTTTTTTGTCGTTTACCTCAAACATGATTAGTTCAGGCATCCGAGAAATCATTACCTATTTAGTCAAGCACAAACACGTGCACTGCATCGTAACCAGTGCTGGTGCAATTGAAGAAGATGTGATTAAAACATTAAAGCCATTTGTGCTTGGCTCATTTGATACTCCAGGAAGGGTATTGTTTGAAAAGGGTGTTGGCAGAATCGGCAATATTTTTGCTCCGTTTGATCGGTATTTGCTTTTTGAACAATTTATGACACCGTTTTTGGGATCTCTGTACCAGCAACAGCAAGCTCAAGGAAGGCCATGCACGGGCAGTGAATTGCTTTTTTCCCTTGGTCATGCTCTAGGCCAGCTCCCCAATCATGAATCTTCATTTTTGTACTGGGCTGCTTACCATCGCATTCCAGTGTTTTGCCCTGCAATCACTGATGGTGCACTTGGTGATTTGATGCATTTCCAAAAACAACGAACTTCAGATTTTTACCTTGATGTGGTGGGTGATCACCATGC
>JAWAQC010000049.1:0-6134 GCA_038894115.1 Candidatus Woesearchaeota archaeon
TTCTCCTCCTGAAAGTGAGAGCAAATCTAAAAATTTCGCAGTGCCGATTTTGACTTTAATCCCTAATCCTGCACTCAGGGGGTCATCAGGATTTTCAAGTTCAAGGTACGCTTGGCCTTTGTACGAGAGATTTTCAAACATTTTCTTAAAATGCTCGTTAATCACCGTAAAGGTCTGCAAAAACGCATCTTTTTTCTTGGTTTCAATCTCCTGCATCAAGCTCAAGACATCTGTACGCTCCTCCTGCAGTTTCTCCTTTTTTTGCACTAACAAAGTATATTCCCGCTCTAGGTCTTGGTAGAGCTCAATGGCTTTTAAATTGACTGAACCAATATCAGCCACCATTTTTTCAAACTCGGCGATCTCACGCTTAAGCGTAGAATCTGCTTTTTCTGAAAGCGGAATTCCCTCGTATTGCTTATATTCTTGCTGAAGAAGCGTAAGCTCAGTTTGGGTTTTAGTAAGTGCAAGCTCAAGCATGTTTGTTTTCTGCTCAAGGTCACGCATTTTTTCCTCATTGCTAATGACTTTAATTTCCAAGGATTGAAGCTCATCAGAGAGTGCATTTCGTTTTTTAAACAACGCTTTAAATTGCTCATAAAAAGACTTTTCTTTCTCTTCTTTTTCTGCCAACTCCTTTTTCTTTTGTGCAATCTCTTTGTCTAGTGCTGTAATTTCACTCTTAAATGACTCTTGCTCTTTGCTGGTTTGCTTCATCACTTTGTCAATATTTTCTTTTTCTTTTTTAAGAATGGTTTCCAACTGCATCTCTTGGTTTCGCGTTTCGTGCTCCAGCTTCAGCAAGGATTCATAGAGTTCTTTCCTGCGCTGTTCAAATGCATTAAGCTCCGCAAGTTTCGCAGGATCACGCAATGCAGCAACTTTGTCTTTGACTGCTTGGCGTTTTTGCTTAAGCTGCAAGAGCTTGCTGTTGACGCCACTGATTGCAAGCTGAAGTTCCATCAATTTTTTATCTGCACGGCGAAGCTGGTCTTGGTATTGCTCTTTCATGCTGGTGCTCAGGTCTAGCTCCTGCGGCTCTAAATGCAAAGCTTTTTCCATCTTAATGATTTCTCCTTCAAGCTCAGCTTTTTGTGCTCGGAGTTTTTCGATGGCAGCTTCATAGTCAGCACGCTTTTTTTCAAGCTGCTGCAGGTTTTTTTGCTCCTGCTCTAGCGCTTCCTCTGCTTGCTCAAGCGCCTCAGTAACTTCTTTTTCTTTAAAGGAAAAGCTCTTTCCCTGCTGACGATACCCTCCTATCATTGCACCAGAAAGTTCACTTAAATCACCAGCAAGCGTCACCATGCGAACAGTTCCTACCCCAATACGCTTGACAACTTCAAGATTGTCAACCACCAGCGTATCCCCAAACACATACTCAAAGACACGCTTGTATTTCTTATCAAAGGCGATCAAGTCAACCGCTTTGCCATGAACACCTTGGACAGACAAGAAGGTATCTACCTGCATTTTTTCAGGCGGCTTGATTTTGGTGAGGGGCAAAAAAGTTGCAATCCCCCATTTGTTTTTACGCAGCAATTCAATTGCTGCTGCTGCAACCTTTTCATCATCAACAACGATGCTCTTAATTCTTGGGCCTGCAGCAACTTCCAGGGCAAGGCTGTACTTTGTTTTAACGTGGCCTAACTCATAGACTGCACCATGCACACCGCCAAGCGTTTTCTTGTTTTCAAGAATTTTTTGAATTGCCAGATCACCCATTGCTTTTTCACTAAGCACTGCAGTCTTTGCACGAAGCTCAGTAATGTGGTCCTGCAGTGCCATGAGTTTTTGCCTCGATGCTTTTAGCTGTGCTGCTGCAGCAGAATCATCCTGAAGCACTTTGTTTAATTCCAACGTGATTTTTTTAAACAGATCGCGCTTTTTCTTAAGCTCTGCCAACTCTTTTTTGTTTTCTTGCTCAATTGCCTCAAGCTTTGCAATGCGTTCATCAATCGTCTTGATTTGCAATTCAAGCCTGTCTTTTTCTCGCATGGCTTGCTGCTGCTCTTCGCGCAAGGTCTCAATAGATGCTTGCAGCCCCTCAATTTCTTTATCAATTGCATCTGCCTCTTTTTCAATATCAGCCATAGAAGACAAGTTAAATTTTTCTTTGAGGCTTTCGATCTTTTTTTCTGTTTCTTTGAGCTGTTTTTCTTTCTCTTTTTGCAACGCAAGGCTTGCCTCAATCTCTTTCGTTAGTGCTGCAATCTTTTGTTCCAGCTCTTTTTTACTTTGTTCAAGTTGCTGCTGGCGCTGGAGACTTTTTTCCCCTTCTTTTACAAGGGATTCTTTTTTTGCTTCTTTAGTAGCAATCTCTACCCGCAAGGATTCGACCATCTTATGTAGCAGGACCTGCTCTTTTTCTCCGCGCTGCTCGATTTCGTGGTTGATGGCCTGGATCTCCTGCTTTTTTTGTGTGATAGTAGTTTTGATTGCATTGACCTCATCTTGCAATGCAACAATTTTTTGTTTTTCTTGGCGTATTTTTTCTGCAGTGTGATCATGCTCTTTTTGTTTGCCTTGAATCTCGCGGTGCAATAATGTAGCTTTGTTTTGCTTAAGCTTTTGCTCTAAATCACGAAACCGCAGCGCCTGCTCTTTTTCTTCCTTAAGTTGCTCGAGGTACTGCTTGCGCTCATGCAAAATAATTTCAACTTCACTGACTTTTTTTTCAACCTTTTCTAATTCTCCCAACGCCTTTTGTTTTTTTTCTTCATACCAAGAAATTCCGGCAATATCCTCAATAATAAGGCGCTTATCAATGGGAGACATTTCGATAAAGCGAACAATATCGCCTTGGAGAACAATATTATACCCGTCTGGGTTAATTTTTGCAATGCTGAGCAATTCTAAAATCTCTTCCCTGGTCCGTGGTTTGTCGTTAATTTTATAGACCGATTGCCCTGAAGCTTTAACAATGCGGGTAATTTTTACTTCTGGATCGTCAGTGGGAAATGTTTTTTTGCTGTTGTCAAAGTAGATACTTACCTCACCTTGCTTGGCAGGTTGCTTGCTTTTTCCTCCGTTATAAATCAAGTTTGCTGATTTTTCTGCCCGCAGTCCTTTTGCTGAACCTTTACCCAGAACAAAGCAAATCGCATCAAAAATGTTTGATTTACCAGATCCATTAGGTCCTAAAACACAATTAAAATGGTTGCCAAAAACTAATTCTGTTTTCTCACCAAAGGACTTAAATCCATCCATCACTAATTTATTGATTTTTGTCATTTTTTAAAGCCAAACAGCAGTTATAGGGATGTAGAGGAGTTAAAAAGGGGAGTGGAAAACGCTGCTAAGGGTTTTTCATAAAACCTAGCCATAAAACCAAGCGCTTGGGGAATGCAGTTGCAGTCTTACGCTCGTTTTTTTTCTTTTTTGCTCCTATGCGTTATGCTTTATAAACTTTTCTTCTTAAGTGCTACAAGAGTTCTTGTTTTTTGATTCCTTATTTGAGGTTTTTTTAGTATAATTTTTTTAGGGCTAGCAAAAAAAGGAAGAGTAAAAAATGAAGGGAAAAATAGGAAGAAGAAAAAGAATAGCCAGGAAAAGACCAAACAGGATGAATAAAAACATTTATAAATGTGCACTATACAGGTTTTGTTATGCGAAAGATAGCACTTATTGATGGCACAGGGTTCAGCGCACAAACCATGATTGCCTTTAATCTTGCTGCAGAGCTTGCCAGAAACAAAAAAAAAGTATTGCTCCTGGATTTTCGTATTAAAGAATGGTATTATCCTGGTGAAGTAGAGCAGCAGGCAAAAGCAGCTGATATCTACCATTGTATGCTTGAAAATTTTAGTGTACAAAAATATGCCCATGAGCTTGAACCAAATCTTTTTGTTCTTTTTGGAAACAAACAGATTCTTAAAATAGAATTTCACTTGTACTATGAATTGCTAAAACGAACCTATTTTGAAAAATACCTTCGTGTTGAGGGGTATGACTATATTTTTTTCTTGGTTTCACCGATGCTCAATCAACTAACCATGAATGTATTTTCTTATGGTCAAGAAGCGATGTCAATTGTCCCTTGCACACCAGATGGCTATGATTACCAGCAAAAAATGAACCGCTTTTTGCATTACCTTAGAAAATTTTATGCAAAAGAACTCTTTTTTAGCAAAGTGATTCCTGTGTATGAACAAACGCTTGATATGCAAACCTATGGATTATTTACCTCTGAAATGACAAAATTGCTCATCACTCCAGCCCTTGTGCTGGATACAAAAGCACCTGGTTTTAAAGCAGTGCTTAAGCACATTATCACATTGATTCTTGATGATGAAAAACGATTTGACAGTGCATATTCAAGCTCTGAGCGCCAAAAATATTTAGATGAATATTACCATCATCTTGATAAAGAAAAAGAGCGAGAAAAAAAGCTTGTTGAATTTAGTTTTTAAAGCTCTAGATTCAGCCGATTTGATTGGATAGTAAGTTCTCTGCCTTTTTTGTCCTGGAACTTAAGCAAGGTAGGTGGAAGGCTCATCCCACCTAAAATACTCACTTTTGACTCAATTTTATACGTAATAATACGCTCTTCATATGCATCTAAATGCGTAATCTCCCATTTTACAATATTCCCTTTCTCAGTGCTTTTATGAATACTGACAGGAACAATACTCCCAATTTCAAATTGCTCCTCAATACTAACAATAGTAGGAAGCTTCTCGATGATACGCAGATTTTCAAAGGTATGGCTCGTCCTATTTTTAATTTGAATGATAATCTTAATGTTAGAAATTCCACCTTCCTTGGTTGCTAATTTAATGACTTCTTTTTTAATAAGGACTGGTGAACGCAACATGTAATACAGGAAAAACAAGGTAAGCATAACGACAAAAAAATAAAGAATCGGCCGATAATTGGAGCTGAGGGTAATGGTTGCTTCTTCTAATGGATTTAACTGAACAGCCCAAACCGAGTATTCGCCCTGCGCGGTTTTCATATATTCTGGAACCGCAGAGTAGATAGTAAAAATGCGCTTGATAGGGCTTGTTTGAACTTTCAAAAGATAGGTATCTGGTCTATTTCCTTCATTACTAATCGTGATGTGCTCTGTTGTTTTAAGAAACTGCTTTTGCACTGATCGGTCTTCTTTAAATGCAGTATAACCAAAAATTTTGTATGCTGCAGTATCCTGCCAGGTATAGGTTCTATTGCTTTGGGTATAGCGAACGGTAATGGTTAAAAGACCTTCTGTTGGGCTTGTGAGTGGATCTAGGGTAGTAACAAAAACTTGCTCTGTAGCTTCATTAGGTTCAAGCGTAATTTCTCGCTGCTGTTGGACATGGTTGCTTACAATTTCCACTTGAACTTGCTGTAAGTGCTTTTGGTTAAGATTTTCAATTTTTGCTTTGTAAGTCCATGGATAGCGCGGATCAATTTCATAGGGAGTTTCAAGCCTGACCCGCAATGCAGGTAATTGCTCAACTACAACGGGCACTGCAGGTTTAAGGTAAACAGGTACCAAAAAATCATAGTTTAAGTTTTGGGTAATGTCATTAATTCGTGTACGAATATTGTATGCCCCAGGTTGTAAGGTAGAGGAAGGAAAAAATTTAAGAGTCGTAGATTTTTTTGCGTTAGATTTTAAAGTAAAGGTATAATCAGTAAGGGGGTCTGTATATCCTACCCAGTCTAAGGTTGGAAACGTAATATAAATATCAATTGATTTTTGGCTAGGATTTTCAAGGGTAAGCAAAACACTTGCAGTTTCATCTGGTGCAATCGTAGTGGTAAGCGGAGTTGCAGTAATTTGTAAGGGAGAACTGGTTGCAGTAACAAGAACAAAGCTCAAGAAAAGCACCACAACATAAGAAACGTATCTGCAAGCTTTCCAAGCAAAGTTGAAGGTTGAAGTTCTTTGCTTTGTAATGGGGGTTGCAAGTTCCATTCTATAATCCAGTTACCGGTTTTTTACATAAAGGCTTCTGCACCCATATTTTTGGGTTTACTCCTTTAAATATATTTCTATTCCTTCTGTTTTCTCTTTAAACTGGATTTTGGTGTTTTGGTAGTTTTAGGGTTGCTCTTGTTTTCGCGTTGGTGTTGGTTTCGTAATTTAGAAGTCTTATATCGGTGGGGGTAGTACGCTGATAGCCGAACAATGGTTACAGGATGTTCTG
>JAWAQC010000050.1:0-6119 GCA_038894115.1 Candidatus Woesearchaeota archaeon
GAATACGTAAACACTTTTTTTTCTGTTATTTTTCCATGGTCATAGCCTAAATGCTTAAGATAGTACCTAAATTTTTTATGGTAAAACTGCACATCCATTGGACTTAATGAATAGCGAAAATAAAGAAAGAAAATTTTTCTCGATGATAGTTTAGTAATACCTACCATTTCAAAATTATCCTTATCATTAGTTTGGTACGTATTATAATAATTATAATTTTTTTGAGCCTGAGGATACTCAAGATATGCACCATAACAATTTAAATTCACTTCAAATTCTACTAGGTTTTCTTTGTATTTTATTGATGAATATTTTCCTGTGCAGTCAACAAGCAGGCGTGCTGAGTATTTATTATTCACAACAATACGGTCAAGTTCGTAGTGATATGTTTGCAAAGGTTTTTTTTGATAAAAAACAACACCTTGTTTTTTGCATAGCTTAAGAAGGTATTGTAACTATTTTGTTTCATCAATGACAACAAACCTATCATCTGCATAGAACTCAACATCATCTCCACAAAAGGGGATAGGAAAATGCCAACGGTTGAATGTGTTCGTAATGTATGTTTTTGGGAACTTTTCTTTTTTCCATCTATCTTCGTATGTAAGCCAGCTTTTGTTGGTTTTTCCAAGCTCTCCTTTTTCCAAGACAAGAACAGTTTGTTTTTTAGAAAGTTCTTTAGCAAGCATTAGTCCAGCAGGGCCTGCACCAGCGATAATCACATCATAATATTCCATACTAAAAAAATATAAAAGAGTAATATTTAAAGATTATGTTTCCATAAAATGTTTCCGTAAAAGGAAAAAAATATCCTAAGAACTGAAACCTATCAAAAAGATTGTTATTATTTCTTCAAACAATTCTGTTTTTCTCTTATTATAAATCCCAGCCTCCCAAGAATCCCAGCAAAAGAATAATCTTTTTAAACTTAATAGCCTTCCCTAAGCTATGGAAGATTTACAGCCATTTGAGCCAAGAGGAAGCATTATTCTGCCTAATAAGCATCTGCCGTTTGACCTGCGAGTTCTGCCTGCCTTAGATTACCATGACAAACCAAACCCCTATGCGTTTTGGCAATATTTGTTGGAAACAAAAACGCCCCATATCCATAAAACAAAATATGGCATTACCAAAGATGGTAGTTTTCTTAAGCCATTAGACAGAATTTTTATTGTTCCTGAGGAAAAAGAAAAGGATATTACTGTTTGTTTTGGGCCTGCCGATGACAGCCTGGGTGGAAATGTTCAAGTAGCTTTATATTATTCCAAAGCTCCAAGAACAGCAGAAAATGAAAAAAAAGTTAAGGCATACGTAACCCACTTGCTAAAAAAATATACAGCGTATGGATTAGATGCAAACGCTGAAAAATCATTGCTTTATCGCTTGCTTACTGCAGATGAGAAGTATTATCGTGCATCAACACTGCTGGTGTATAATACTGCGTTTATTGCTTCCAACCAAGCATTTTGTTATCCCTTCCCTTCCTCAAATGATAGCAGGAGGTAGTATTGTATTCAATTCCACGTTCTTTTTTATTGTTATCAAGAAAATACATCTTGTATTCTTTTTGTACAGATTCAAGAAACAAACGCGTACATTAAAAAGAATTCATCCAAAGCATTTGGATTTTTTGTAAAAGGCTATGGTAAAAACAAGTCAGGGCGTTTGAGTTTTTCTGGTAAATAGGTATCAATAACATAATTAAGTCCGTGTTTTGCAAGTGCTTGCTGTTCAGCGCGTTTGCCCATTTTGATTTGCATTTCGATTGCTTTTGTCCATGCTTTGTGATGCTGAATAAACGGGTCATTTTTAATTGCATCTTTTCCTCGTTTAATATCTACATCTTTAAGCGGATGCGTTGGCAACTTATAATCAATAATGTCTTGGGGGGTAATCCCCAAAAATCGTGCTTGGGGAACACAAAAATACTTGTTAATATGGGCAGCATTGCCTGACCCTACTTTAAGTGTTCTGTAAATGTTGGCATACCCATACATATCGCCATCAGTAAAGACATAGACAGGAATCTTTTTTTCATCAGCAAGTCGCCGAATAAATCGCCGGGTTGCTCGGGTAGGTACTCCTCCCATAGAAACCAAGATGCAATTTGCTTTTTTCCAGTAATTATGTTTTACCAGGCGCTGGAACATACCAGCGGTTTCAATCGCTAAGATAAACGATGCATCAGTTTCAAACCCTAAATGTTCAACTGAAATAGGAATTGAGTATGCGCCTGAACCGAATTTTGTGCAGTCAATGCGCAGTTGCTGGCCAGTTTCCCTATCCACATCAAGGACGATTAGTTTTCCTGCAACTTCGCCCCCTTTTTCTTCAGGGACAAACCCTAGCTGCTCTCGGTTGACCATCAACATCGCTTCAATATCATCCATTACAGCATCAGATTCAGGCTGCTCTAAAAATCGTGCATCTTCCCAGTTTTTTGAGATATAATACGCTTCTCTTTTTGAGGCAATATCATCGGTTTCCACAAGAGTTTTTGAAAGCTCAATCATATGCAGGGTTTGGGCAAAGGTTTTTATGGTGTTTGCAGTAAGTGTCCTATTTTTCATCAAACCTTTAAGCTCAAAGTATCCTTGGTCAGGATCATAGGTGACATTAGCAAGTGCACGCAATGGTGAGGTGATTTTTGGCTGCTGCTGCTGTTTAATGGCAGTGTAAATTCCAGTAACAATGTTTGTAATGCGGGTAAGGGTTTGCTGTGAGCTTGCATCCTGGTTTTTCTCAGGAAGGGGTTGGCGCTGTGATTTTTTTGGCATTAGTAATCCTCCTCCTCAGATGGTTCATCATCACTGCCAATTGATGCAAACTCTTCATCATACTCCTGGTTTTTTTCAGGGTCAAAATCAACTTCTTCAAGTTTTCCACGATGTTTTTCTAGCAGGCTTACTAATTCTTCTTCTAATACTGCTATCTCTGTTTGGGGAAGTTTAAGAATCCCGACAATCGTATGTGCAAGGTGGGGAATGTATTTTTCAATGTAGCTGCGTTTGGTAAGCTCCTGTTTGACACTTTTTTTCTTGGCAAGGTATTTTCCCAAATCCCGGCCAATTTCCTGCAATGCGAGCTTGATTTCTTTAATGATTTCAGGGTAATGCGCGATTGCTTCTTTGCTCTCCGAGGTGTAAGGAACCCATACTGAAGCAATATGCACCACAATCGTGATTGGACCTACAGGCAACGCGTTTTGAGGCTGGGCTAAGCCATACGAGCGCCAGGAGGTTGCAGTGATTGCTTTGGTAATTGCACAGGCACCTTGCTGGTATTGCAATGGAACCCGGTTTGCAAATCGAATAATTCGTGCTGGAGCATCAGCAGGCTGCTCGCCACCATAGGCAAGACCAGCTTCAATGATAAAAGGGTTTCCCCGGTAAACACTAGGTGAGCGGGTCGTTGTCGCATAGAATTCAGCATTAATTTCTTTCTTTATTCCTTTTTCAGAGGTTTCTTTGCCGATCGGCGATATCGAGTCGGTAAGCGGAGCCATTAATTTTGTTTTTTGGATGCCTTTGAGCAGTTGTTCTGCTTGTTCTCGAGACAAGCTTGATGGCTTCATTGAAGGCAGCAAGGCAGCGTGCTCACAAATTTGTTTTGCAGCAGTATCACCAACCCTAGAAAAGTCACTGGTTAAGAAACTTTGTAAGGTGCGTGCTGAGGTGTGCTTAAGCATATCAAGCAGCACCCCTAGTTCAACACCAGCAGGATGGGGTTTAACTTCCTGGGGAATAGGTGGTAACTGGTCGGTTACCCGAGGAAAAACAATTTGCTGTGCTTTGGGATTGGTATAAATAAACGATGCATGGGGATTGGAAACAGCACAGAATTTTAAGTATTCATCAACCGATTGCTGTCCACCCAAATACGTTGCTTCAATGTCCAATTCAATGCGAGTTCCATGCGGTTTTGGCCAATCAAGCGTAACGTCTTTGATAATAATGGGAGAGTTGGATTTAGTATCAATCGTAAGTTCATAATAATGGGCATCTTTGGTATCGATTTTTGAGATAATTTTTGCAGGTTTTCCTGTTGTAAGCTGAGCATAGAGCACGCATGCACTAATCCCAATGCCTTGCTGACCTCTGCTCATTTTGAGGCGGTGAAATTTGCTGCCGTAGAGTAATTTTGCAAAAATTTTTGGAATTTGGTCTTTGGTGATTCCAGGACCATTATCTTCAACAATAACCCGATACCGGTTTTCGTCCATTTGAATAATCTCAACTGAGACTTCAGGAAGAATCCCTGCTTCTTCGCAAGCATCAAGTGCATTATCCACAGCTTCTTTCACCGTTGTGAGTAATGCCTTACGCTTGTTGTCAAACCCAAGCAGATGGCGGTTTCGTGCAAAAAATTCAGCGACGCCTATTTCTCGCTGCTTGCTGCTCATTTCTTCAGCAATTTGGGCAGTTGTTTTTGCTGGTGGTTTTTCTGTTGCTTTTTCTGTTGCCATTCTTTTTTTGCAGTATTTTTTTTAAGGACCTAGAACACTTGTTTTCTGTAAAAAAACTAGCCCTATAAATATGTTTCTGTTCGTTGGTAAGCGGTTTGGACGCGTAGTTGTGTCTTTAGCCCATCGCATTTGAAAAATTAGACAGCAAAACACAGACAATAACACGGCACGTTTCTTCCTTCTTAAAGAAGATTAGCATCCCTTAAAAATAGAACTTAGAATAATGGAACGTAGAACAAGAGAGCATAGCATTTTTTTGCTTGCAAGATTTCTAGCAGCAGGGTGCGAGCACAAATCGCTTTTTTTAAGCAGGTGCACAGGTCTAGGTTCATACCCCTAAATCGATACCCATATAAAGGAGTTGCTTCCAAACAACGTTGGGGTAAAAAAAAGGACATGTATGGACTACTTGGAAAAAGAAAAAAAGGGGTAGGCAAGAATGGGAACGTTATCAGAACGCATCAATCACTTAGCTAACCAATATCATCTTTCACCTCATGTTGTTTTCGATATTGTATTATATGCAGAGTGTAAATATTTTAGAAAAAACCGTAGAAAAAATCCAGAGCTCAAAAAAGATCCGATGACATTTTATTTTGATCCAGTCTATCCGATTGTTGACCGCTATTTGCGCATGAAATCCAAAGAAGAAGAAGAAGCAGTAAAAAATCAAGCATTTACTTACTTTTCATCAAAATTATATCATTATTAACCTCTCATCTCTTTCTAGTTTCTGGTAGAAACACTCTAAAACTCAGTCAAGGTTTTTTGTCGTGCACCAAGCAGTTTGCTTGCACTAAGGATTGGGGAGACATCAAACCCAAAATGTTTTTTTACATAGGCTTTAAGAAATTGCACCATCAGCTCTTTACTTGCAAATCCGACAGGTTTTTGCGCAAGTGCTTTTCTGCTTGCTTCTCGTGTGACCCATACCCCTAACGGTACTTTATAGTCGGGTGCAATGATGCGAAGAGCAAAAACACTTGCTTGGCGTTTCATTGCTTTAAGGGCTTCTGCGACCGCAAGACGAACACTGTAATATCCTCCTGCGCAGTTATACGCATACACTGTTCTTCCATAAAACCCTTCATAGTCAGAAGTAAAAGAAACAGAAGCTTGGGAGGATGGAGCTTGCCCTCCGGTTGATGATGGCAACGGCATGTAGGCTTCAAAGAGCTCAAAACTCCAGGGTTCAGGAAAAAAGAAAATGACATAGGTATTGCCCATATACGTGCCAATGTAGGAGGTATGCTCAGCAAACGAATAGGTCTTAACCGATTCAAGTAAATGCTTTGCAAGCATATCATCCGTAGCAGTAATGCTCCACCGAGTTGGAACTAATTTGCGCTCTGTTCCCCTACCCATCACACCCAAGGAAAGTAATCGAGCAATATAGGTTTCATTGTACTGATGCTTTTGCAAATAGGCGATAGCATCTGCGGCGCTCATGTCGGTATCAGCATCAACTTTTTCAACATGCACGGGAAGCGAAATATTTTGGGTTTCTTTGACCTGACGAAGCATTGCTCGTGGCCCCATTGGTGAAGTTACCTTATCAAAGTCATACGAATAAACCGGTTTTTGGTGTATTTCTATCTATATTGAAGCATTGTTGTGCATTTTGTCAGCAAGCATTGTAAGGTCTAGGCTTCGC
>JAWAQC010000051.1:0-6087 GCA_038894115.1 Candidatus Woesearchaeota archaeon
CGTTGTTGTATGCAGTTAGCCTCTGGAAAAAAGACAAAACCATACAATGGTACACAGTGCCTCTTGCTGCGTTAGGTGCTACCATAGCAGCATACCATTACCTGCTCCAAATAACTGACACCTCAACCATTTGTTCACCAGATGGGATAAGTTGTGTTGCAAAAGTATTCTTTACCTTTGGCCATATTAGCATTCCTTTTATGGCGTTGATTGCATTCTTGCTGATCATAATGCTTACCATTCTAGGATGCACACCCACAGAAAAAGAAAAGAAAAAATAAGCAAAAAAAGAGAAAAAGTGCTGGTAAACAAGAAGTATAAGAAGCAAAAAAACAGGAAGCAAAAAAACAGATAAAAAAGAATGAAGAAAGGAGATCAAAAGAACGATTGCTCAATCATCCTTTTGGATTTGAATGATATTGCTCAAGTTTAGCCAACTCTTCTTCTGGATTAGGGTGTAAAAAAACAAGCTGTGCTCTAAGCTCGATGCGCTCAAATGCCTCGCTTTTGATGCTTTTGCCAACGATACGGACATATTCTCCAAGCAAGGCATCTTTAATTGCTGCAAACCCCTGAGGATTATTTAAATAATAAAATACATCATTTCCTGTAAAGGAGAGCAATGCGTTAGCTTGATTTTTGAAGAGAGTTGCACGAATGGTTCCTGTACCATCATCAAGAATCAGCGTCATCACAGCAGAATGCTGCGGCTCAACAACGCCATGCGTAATACAGCGAAAGCCATCGTTTTCTTTTCGAATGCGTTTGCCACATTGGGGGCAGGTCTCAAACGATCGTGGCTCAAAAACCCCAACAATGGTTGCAAGCACTTCAATATTTTCCTGGTCATCTAAAAGGTCTTTAAGAAAAACTCGTTTTGGCTCTGAAAATTTACGTTCTTGAGCAGGTTTTGGCAAGGAGGAATGCAGTGCCTGTGCCTCTTCATCGGTGGGGTTAATGCTGACACTGTCATGGGAAAACACTTGGAGTTCAACTGCCCCATTAACGAGCCTGCTTGCTGCTTGCGTAATCCTAAGAATGTCTCCTTCGTGAAAATTGGCAAAGAGATCACAAAGATCATTCCAAAACACGACCCGAACAGAGCCGGTTTCATCCCCAAGCACTAAACTTGCAACTTTGCCTTCCCTCCCATCTTTGGTTTGAAATCCTTTGGGAGGATAGAGTCTAAGAATTTTTCCAACAACTTCAAGATTACGCATTCCTGGAATAATTTTGCTAATCTTAACTTTTCCCATGTACTCTTGATACAGATGAATTCCTAATTCGCTGGCAACAATTTGAGCAGCACCTTGTTTGGTAATAAGCCCAGAAAGCTGGTTTTGGCGCTCCTTGATAAGAAGCTCTATTTCAGCATGGCTTTTGCCTGTTTTTTCATGAATTTTGTTAAGAATGTCTTCATAAGCGATTTTAATCATCGTTGCTAGCAGAAAAATGCTTAGCTATATAAATCTTAAGGTAATAGAATTTTAAGATTTCCCATACATAACGCAAGCAAAAGCATTAGCTAGCTAATATCAAATTCTCTAAAGACTTCTTCGATTAGTTTAAAATCATCAGTGCGCACAAAATCATCAATGACTGGTTCTGGGAGTTTTTGGAATAAACTATCAGCAATTTGAAGCGCTTTTTTGATTTTATCGTGTTGCTCTTTGCTTAAGGTTCCTGGCTGTTTTTTAAGCTGCTCAAGCTGTGCTTTCAACAGCTCAATTTGCGCTTTATCCTTGGCAGAGCCTTGCGTATTGGTATCCTCAAGCAGTTTTTTTATTTTTTCTTCTTTTTCAGCAATCACTTTGTCTTTTTGCTTAAGCTCTATTTCAAGGCGTTTAATTGTTGTTGCCATGTCTGCAAGCTGGACTTGCTGCTCTTTTATCTTTGAAAGCATCTGGTCAACAGAACCATGGTCCGAAAGCAAGAGGTTAAGCTTTTCTTCCTTTTCAGACAGTTGCTTGGAAATTTCATTCATACGTCCAAGAAGGTATTTTTCCTCGTTTTCAAGCTCCTGGACAGTGTGGCGTAGGGTTTCCTCGTGCTGTTTGAGTTGCGTTGTCTTTTCTTGATGCTCAAGCGCAGTTGTTGTCAAGGCAGCCATTTCCTGGTGCATTGCCTGCTGCTTTTTCTCAAGCTCCTCAAGCTGCTGCTTTTTTTGTTCAATGGTTTTTTCTAAGCCTGCGATGGTTCTGGTTAATTGGTCAATTTTCTCAAGCCGTGTCTTTTCCTTGATATGGAAAGACTCTTCTTTTGCAAGAAGCTCAGCCTCGCGCTTGCTAAGCTCAAGCACCTTTTCTTCCATAACCAATGCTTTATCCTGCAAGCTGTGCTCTTTGCTAAGCACCCATTCCTCCTTTTTTACAGTTTCTTGATGGTAGGTAGCAAGCTCAGCAGCTTGTTTTGAGAGCTTTTCCTCTTTTTCATCAAGCTCTTTTTTCTTTTGCATAAGAAGCTCACGCATCGTTTTTGCTTCAGTAAAAAGGGTGCGCGCTTGCTGCTCTTGGGAAAAAAGAAAGGCTTCTTTTTTTTGCAGTTCCTGAGCTTTTGCTTTAACAGTACGCTCTTGCTCAAGCAAATACTGCTCTTTTGCAGCAAGCTCCTTTTCTTTTTTATCAAGGTCCTGCTCGAGCCTGCGATATTTTTCCTGCAATGCACTTGCTTGCGATGCAAACGTTTTATCCAGCTCTTCTTTGTAGGTTTTTTCTTTTTGGGAAAGCGACTTGTTTTTTTCTTGGTACGATGTTACAAGAGCATGCTCTTTTTCCTTAAAACGAGCAAGCAATTCCTGCTCTAATGACTTATATTTTGCAGCCAGCGTCTTTTCATACGACTTTTCTTTTTGGACAAGGGCAGCCTTTTTTGCTGCTAAGTCTTGCTGTTGTTTAGCAAGTTCTTGCTCTTTTTTTTGCAAGAGTTTGCGCTGCTCGGCCGCTGTTTCCTTCAAGCGTTGCTGCTCCTGAGCCACCAAAGACGAGCGTTTGGAAAGCTCTTTATAGCGCTGGTCAAGCTCTTTTTTCTTTTCAATAAGTAGCGCCTTGAAGTGCAGAAGCTCCTGCTTTTGATCATCCAGCAGAAGTTTTTCATGCTCAATTGACTGCTTTAGCCGCTCTTTTTCTTTTTGTAGCCGATAGAGCTCATGCTCAAGGGCTGTTTTTTGGCTTAACAAGTGCTTAAGCTCCTGCTGGAGCGCATTTTTTTTCTGGTCCCAAGAAAGAATAGGAGACATAAAAAAGTTGTAGCAAAGAAGGTTTATAAACTTATATAACTTCTCAAAAGTAGTAGTCAAAAAAACGTAACCAATAAAGAAAGAGGAAAAAACAAAAAACGCTGTGTCCTTCTTAATGAGACAAAAACCCTCCTAAAATTTGGAAAAAGCCAGCAATAATGAGTAAAATATCTTTGAGAAGGGCAACAGCAAGCACACTGTCAGTGATTGCTTTTACTGAAGGAACAAAAACCCCAACAATAATACTTAAGCCAATGGCAATAATTGCAATCCCTGACAAGATAGAACCCCATTGCAAAAAATCTTGGAACTCGTCAGTTGCATCAATAAAAAGAATAATGGCGCCAATAACCATAAGAACAGCAAGCATCACGCCTTCCAAACTGAAAGTAAAAGAAATAATGCCAAGCATGTGCAGCAAAGGAATTAATCCTAAGCCAAGGGATGTTAAGCCGACAAAAAATGATAGGAGTTTTCTCATAAAAACACACCTCTTTTAGCACATAGGAAATGCATCTAACAAAAACGCAAAAACAAGAGTATAAACAAAGCAGGATAAAATTAAAACGAAAGCAGTATTTAAAGATTTCTACAAAGAAACAAGGGAGCACAAAATAAAAAACAGGAAACAAATAAGAAAAGACAAGCAAAGCAGTGAAGAAACAAAACAGAGCGCAAAGCAAAAGGCAAACAAAATAAAAGCAAAAACAGACAATGATATCCTGCGCTTTGTCCTACTTCTCTGTTTTTTTATAAAGAAACACATAACGATCATAAACGAAGGGATGATAAACGACAGTGCTGTTTTCTAAGTGAAGAGAAGGGAGATGAAGAGTAGTAGAAAGAAACATAACAACCGCATGGCGCAACCAGGATGGAAGATGCTTGGGACCTTCTGTAGTAATTAGGAGTGTTCCCTTGGATTTCAAATACTGATGCGCTGCAAACAATACGCCTGAGGGCTTAAGCATATATCTGCTCACATAAAAACTGGTCGCTGCATCAAAGCGCTGATGATAGGAAGATGGCAAAGAGGTAGCATCAGCATAAAGAAACGACAACGTTCCTGGCCGTAGAGAAAGTGATGCAGGATCAGAAGACACTGAAAAATCAATTCCTTGCTTGGACCAATAATGAAGACCTTCCTCAAGCTTTTTTTTATTAAGTTCCACACCCAAGACAGTGTAGCCTAAGGTATGCAACACGACTGCACCATATCCGTATCCTGTACCAATATCAAGAATTAAAGGTGACTGGAAAGGGAATTCCCCTGCATTAGAGGGAAACGAGAATGAAGACAAGAGTACTGCAATTGATTGAATCCGAGAAAGGGGATTGCATTGGTGCATGTCTTGGGGATGAGAGGTAAAAAGCGTAGGGGCTTGCTGTAGCTGCTCAACCAAGTGTTCAAGTGAGGAACGTCCCATCAAAAACATCACCAGCAAAACAATACTTTGTAGGGGAAATGGTTTAAGCTAAGGAGAGGATAAATCCCACTAAAAAAGGAAAGCATTGCTAAGACAAATATGACAAAAGATGACCAAGCAACTGGCGATGAATGTCTTCTTTGCTGCGCAAGCGACCGCGGTGAATGCAATCTATGCGTACCCACCCTGGTTGCTTTGCAAGCGATAAATACATTGCCTCTGCTTTTTTTTGGTGCTCAAGATTTGCCTCGTGCATATCCTTTTTCTTGCCTGCAAGATACCTGCGCGCTGCTTTTTTAAGAACCATCTTGGCTGCAAAGGTGTAAGGAACATACAAAAAAAATGTGCAGGCCGGCTTGGGCAGGGAAAAATATTCGTACTCTAAATACAAGAGCCAATCAATAAATGCTTGCTGCTTCTTTTTTGGCAACTTAATCGCTTGATGCGCAATATTTGACTCAACATAACGATTGCAGAGCACGATTGCTCCACGTGCAAGATCTGCTTGGATTGCTGGGAGTTGCTCTTTTCTATCAAGGGCATATAAGAGTGATGCTAGGTAAGGGCTAATCGCAGTAGCATCACCGTATTTGCCTGTAAGGTAATCAGCAATCATGGTGCCATAGAAACTGGTGTAGGTTGGAAAATCATACACTGCAACAAGATAATGGTTCTTTCTTAAGGCATCAGCAAGCAGTGCAGTTTGGGTTGCTTTGCCACTGCCATCACTGCCTGCAATGACAAAAAGTTTTCCTTTAGATGAGGTAGAAACGCTTCCTTGAGTGCTGGAAAATGACGCTGAAAAAAAAGGATATTGTCCTGATCCCATAAACATCTCCCCTCCAAACAAAAACCAAACGCTTCTTAGCATATGGTTCTGGCTAAATAAATACGAGATGACAAGGAAATAAATCAAAACAATAAAATAAAAAGGCTAATGAACAAAAACTGCATGAAACATAAAAGGAATGAAAAATAAGAGCAGGGATTTCGTTTTATGATTTTGGCTTTTTTTTAGATAGGGAGGAAGGCTGCGTCTCAACAACAAAAACACAAGCGTGGGGAAAAACTAAAAAAAGTCTATCGGAAGCTTGAAGAATTGGGGTAAGCAGTGGCTGCTTTTTAAGAAGAGCTCCAGAAATGGAAAAGGTGCCAAAACAAAGAGGGTTAAACACATAGACACTAAAATCTTGGTAAGAGTAATGGGTGCTAACAAGCCCTTCAAACAAATTCTTCTTTTTTCTTGTACCGGGATTGTTAATTTTCACCACAGCTAAAGGAAGGGTACTTGTATAAACTGCTGTTGGAGAAAATGCGCCAACAAACGATTTGATGAACGTATGCCATGAACCAGGTTGAGAAGCAACACAAGGTGGAAGTTGCCCTGAAAGGTCAGTGCTAGAGAATGCCTGCATGACTCCTTGA
>JAWAQC010000052.1:0-5997 GCA_038894115.1 Candidatus Woesearchaeota archaeon
CATAATACAAGAGATAAAAGCATCTCCAAGAAGGAAGAAAAAAACCATAAAAACGCGTTAGATTTAAATACTAAAACCACCTAAAAAAAAGAATGGATGGTGCTGGAATTATACTTGGTTCTGTTGTTTTTTTAGGATGGTATTTTGTACTGTTTAATACTACACTACACTATGCCTATAAGGTAAAAGAACCTACTACCAGTTTAGCAATAAGTTCAATGGTAACAATGGTCGCAGTGCTTACCTCAATACTCAAGCAGCCATATCTACTGGTAGGATTAGTAATTCCATGGTACTATCTAAAGAAAGGAATTGGCAGTACTTGGATAAAAACACTCTTGCTTATACTTATCCCCTTAATAGGAATTGGAATCATAGGGGTAGTGCTACTTTTCCTCTTATAAAGGGTAAAGAAAAAAAAAAGCAAAAAAACACACACGATTAAAAAAGATTCAAAAAGAAGAGAAGACATATTCAAAAAAACATCAAACGAACCTTAAAAAAGCAAAAAAAAGAAGGATAAAAAACAATGGATGAGCGAATAAAACAAATAGTCCAATACATTATCAAGCACAAGGATGAGTACTCTGAAAAAGCAATCAGACAATCGCTAAAAACCAGTGGATTTAGTGAGCAGGAAATAGAGCAAGGATTTAAAGAATACAGGTTAGGGGGATTACATCATTCTTTTTTTGATAAAGAACATTTTGTTAAAGACAGACCTAAACAGAAAAAAAAACAGTTAGGACTCATTTCACTAGCAAATGCATTCATTCCATTTTTTGGGTTTTATGTTGCCTACCAAAACTCAAAAAAAATAATCAGGGAAGATCACGAAGGAGCTGAGCTTGCCTTTATTGCAATGATTATTAATGCTGCACTAAGCCTCTTGCTACTACTGATTATACTACGGCTTATAATCTATAAAGGACTATAAAGAGTATAAAGAAAAAGAGGAAAAACACCACAAAAACAACGAAGAAAAAAGAAAAAACTTATTGTTTAGCAAGAACAATTTCTATCGTAGAGACACGAACTTGTTTTCCTTCTTTATTCTTAAATTCTTCAGAATCAATTGAGATATTTTTAACAACAACACTGTTTTCTAAAAAACGCTTTCGAGCAACTTCAACAATATCGACAGCACGTGAGATAAATTTTCCACGGGCTTTAACAATAACTTCCTGGGCATTTTTGGTGTTAAACTGCATCACGATCCCAGTCACATAGTTCATAAATGGTTTTTCTCCAATAAAAATCGAATTGTCGCTTAACATAGTCGATTTTCCCTCCGTAATTGCTGAAAATAAAGCTTCTTAACTAAAATTGCTTTAAAAAAAATGCATCGCCTTTTTTCATAATTCTTGTGACATATCCCGCAATCACATTACGTATCTTTTTTGATGAAGTCTGCAAATGCGCTGCAACAATCAGCTTGTTTTTTTCAAAATCAGTGGTAAAACGATCCCTATGAGCTTTAACGAGCTCAAGAGTAGTACGCTTAATCAATTGTGTTTTAATTCGTCCCATTGTTAAATACCAAAACTTTTTAGTAAAAATAGTTTAAAACCCTCCTACAGCAAAAATATAACAAAAGAAGGGTTTAGCGCAAGGCTAAAGATGGAGTAGGTGAATAAGAAGTGGTATTTAAATGTTTTGGAAGCAAAAACAGAAGAAAAAATGAAAATAGAAAGGAAATAAAAGAAAAAAATCAAGGCAGTTAAACGAGAAGAACACGAAGCAACCTTTAAATACAATTAATGAACTTTTAAATACAATTTTTGCTTGTCATAAAGATTGCCATCAGCAAGAACTTCAATATCCAAGGTATAAAAACCTTCCTTTGCAACAACATTCCCTTGCTTGGTATTAATCACGACTGCAACTTTTCCAATCTCATTACTTTGCAAGGTAATTTCTGATGCTAAAGAGGGACTAAAACTAATTGCCAAGCGATCACAAGAATCTTCTGGTGCAAGCAAGCTTTTATCTTCTAACGCGTAGGCTTTACAATTGCCCTGGCCAACACTAAATGCAGCTTCAGCACCTTTTAGATTTCTAATGCCGACCACAAAAACAGCACCTTTACCACCATCAATACTTTGTTCTTCAGGTGAAATATAGACGGGCACATTGCTTGACTGCAAAACTTTGTCAACCTGGCGGTCAAACTGCTCACGCATGCTTGCAAGGTTTTCACTGCTTCCACTGACCATTTTTTTGAGCAAGGAAAAACCTAATCCTAACACGATTATAGCCAAAATAAGAACAACTAAAAAATTAATGGATAAAGAAATAGATCCTTGACGAGAAAAGCGTTTGTGTACCAGCTGTTGAGAAAAAGATTTTTTTTTTAATCCAAAAAAAGAAGTTTGCTGATGGCCAGAAACATAATTAGATGAAGATAAAGCAGCTGATTGAGTTTTTGAACATAAGAGGAAAGCAGCCATATGATCACCAAACGTATCAACACAAAACCCAAAAACAAATAAAAAAAGGGTGTGGATTTATGAGATTTCTCCTGATTTTACAAAAACCAGATCACTAAACGAGCCTGAATAAAGGGCATTTACTTCAACAGGTTCTTGGCCTTGCGTTGTTTTTTTCAGTTTTGTAATTCTTGCCCGAATATCAAACTTTACATCAGTATTCGTTTCCCGTAATAGTGGATTAATATAATAATCTTGGAGGGTAAAAACAAAACTTTTGCTTTCCCCTACAGCAGTAATCGCATTGTTTTGCTCATAAGAAGCAGTTGCAATAAGATTATTCTGCTTGTCTGACAACGTGATAGTTTTAATTTCTAAAGGCAGCAAAATAGTGTCATCTTTTATCTGCAAAAGCTTTAAGGAAATTTTAATAGTATCTTTTTGCACATCTGTGGGAGTCATTGCTTCATAGGTAATTGAAACAGTTGCACCCTCTTTTTCTTGGGGTGAAGCTACCAGGGTCTTTTTTTGATAAAGGACAGGATCAATCCCAAGCACGCATTTATTTGCCTGGCAGGCATAACGAAGCGATTGGGAAAATTTGCCCTGGCAAGGACCACAATCCATTGGTGCTGTGCAACGATTTTCACCAGGATCACAAACAAAATTTCCTTTCACAGGGTATTGAGTAATAGGAATGTTAAGGCAATAGGCCATCCCTTCTGGACATTCATCAGTAGTGCCAGGGTTATTGTCATCACAAGCACCGCAATCACTGGGCAAATATGAAAAAGGAGGCATAATTACGACCAAACCATCTTTTCCTAAAACATTAGCTGTAGTTTTTGATTCAATTTTTGTTTTTTCTCTTGTCAAGGTTTCAAAATCAAAAGTAAACGTTAGCTGCTTAAATTGAGTTGAAAGCTCTGGAACAGAGAGAATAAGAGGTGCTTTAATGGTAATACTTTCACCTGCAGACCAAATATTGCGATTGACAGGAATATCTAGCACACTAATTTTTTGGCCTGATGGTTTTGTAGCAGTTCCTTTAATGGTAAGCAATTTAAGACCATCTATGCCTGAAAGCTGTTTTGGCTCAATATGAAATGTGAAAAGGTCTTTTTTTGCATTAAAGGGTGTTGGAAAAACAATGGTTGCCTTCACAGTTTTAGCACTGTCTGAAAGCAAGTCATGGGTTGAGCGTTGCTCTTCCTGCATCGAGCTATTAGTGTCAATCCTGCAAATGCTATCTGCATTATTCCCATTAGTGCAATAGGCCATAAAATATTTTGTCTGGTCTTTGGGAATACTTGCATCAAGACTGCACGCGCCATAATCTTTTGGGCAGGTGCAGCTATTACCTGGCTTACCGCTTTCGATTTGCTCCTTGATTTTGTTACCGCAGCAATTATCAATAGGTGTTTGCTGGCATGCTCCTTTATTACAGGTTGCAACAAAACAAGCCCCTGCAGTGCAGTCCAAATCATTTTTACATTCTGGCTTTTCACCACAGCCAGCAACAACAAAAAGAAAAAGAAAAAAAAAGCTAATAATTAAATACTTGCGCATCCAAACATCACCTTACCGCTACAAAACAGCAACTACGAATAGTCAAAAGCGTAAACCAATACCACTAACGCACAATATCATACTCTCGAACAAGCAGCACAATAAAGAGGATAAACACAATAATGCCTGCTACAAGAAAACTAATCCCTACAGTATTAAAACTTTGGGTTACCAAATTATAAAACCCATACACAATAATAAAGGTCCCAATCCATAAAAACTTATCAAGCACCAGCTTCATAATTTCAAATTCTTCTGCTTGGGTTAATCGTTTTTTAAGTTTTGCCATGGTTTTTTCACCCTGTATTTATTGAATAGGTAATGGAATTTATTTATTATAAATTTATTATTTAAGACTGCTATTCTATTTGACTAAAAATAATAACTAGTGTAAAAGGAAGTTAAATAAGGATTAAAAAATGGATAATAATAAAAAAAGGTTAAAAGAGTGCTATGAATTACTGTGGTAACATTCTCCTCAAATAAGCAACTTTATTTTAATTTAATTTGAATAATGGTTGAACCATAGGCAGCACCATCAGCCTTTACTTTAATATTACATACAGTTACTGCTGAACTAAAAGTTTCATCAACACTAAAAGGAACTGCAATTTGTCCTATCTTCTTTGGAGGAATACTAACTTTATAATCTAAATCATTGTTTATTGTAATACTCTCAGGGCATTCCACCTCAACAGTAAACGTTGCCTCTGAAGTCCTCGAATTAAAAATCTTAATAGGAATAACATCACTAGATCCAGGTTCAACACTTCGTGCAGGAAGAGTACTAACAGGATCATTGGCAGTGGGGTTAGGTACTTCAGTATAATCAGCTTTTGAAATTAAATCATCACCCAGCCTACCAAACATGCCTTTGGTAAAACTAATACCTAAACCAAGCATGACCATTGCCAAAACAAGAACGACAATCGCATTAACAGACAAACTTAAACTCCCTTTTTTTCCCATTATAAACCACCTTATCAATATTTTTGATGTAGATAAAAACAATTAAATACTGAATAAAAAAAATTTAACAAATAAAAAACTTAATTTTTTTACGAAAACAGGTTTATAAACTTTTCTATAATTAATTTTTTCAGTAAACAATATCCTCCAATGGTGCGGATTTAAATTCTTTAAAATCCAATCAACAGGATTTTTAACAAATTTTTTAGATATCTCTAACCATTCTTTATGGCAGCTATGTGCTGTAACAACATCTGCTTTTACCAAACTATCTCCATGAATATGAATTATATCATACGCTTTAGTGTTTATAGAAAATTTACTAAAAAATAAAAAACTTATACCTTTGATTAACTTATTAATCTTTCTCGGGACAACATTACCTAAAAAATCTAAATTGAGAATAGGAACTTTATGAAATATAATATTATTGTCATAAGTATTATTCCATCGACTTGTATAAATATGAACCTCGTGTCCTAAATTTACCAACCTTTCCGAAATCTCTGCTACAACTTTTGATATACCACCATATTTATGATACTCTCTTACAATCATTGCTATTTTTATAGAAGTTTATTTATTATTATATCCCTTAGATACTTATATTCTTCTATTTGAAACACTTCGGACAACAAAATAATTAAACAAATAGATACTGCTAACCCACAAAATAGATTAACAAAGTACTTGTTAGATAATCTAATAAACAACCACCAACCAACTAAAAAAGATAAAAATTGTATTATCAAAATTAAAATCAATTTGGGGTTTAACAAGAACGGCCTAATGTTTAATTCCGAAATAATAGACTGTGCAGATAACAAAAACAAAAGAATAGAAGAAATTGTTGTAGCTAATGTTATCCCTCCGACACCTAAAAATTTTGAAAGAATAATGTTGAGTATAATATTAACAAGTACACAGAAAACAATTATTTTCATTGCAGTAGATATCTTTCTTAATACATAAAGCACTCTGAATAAGACATAATTAGCTGATATAAAAAATATTGAAAAAGAATAGTAAA
>JAWAQC010000053.1:0-5965 GCA_038894115.1 Candidatus Woesearchaeota archaeon
TTCCTCTAAAAATATGCACATCTTCAATAGGATTCCACTCAAAGACCTGCCTGGTGACCATTTTGTTTGCTGTCGCATAATTGCTCTCAATTTCAGTAATGCTCATTACACGACGCACACGCTGCCCTTTGTTTTCAACTGCCTGCTGGATGAGTGAAAGGTTTAAGTTATCAATTGAAGCAATGGGAACATTAATTGGAGGACCGGTTAAACGCTGGATCATTGAGGTAACGTTTCCAGCGTGAAAAGTACTCATAACAGGATGGCCTGTTTGCATTGCTTGAAATGCAATATTTCCTTCAGCACCTCGAATTTCTCCTACAATAATGTAGTTTGGACGGCTTCTGAGTGCTGCAATAAGCAAGTCAAAAAGCGTAACATCAGTTGCTTTTCCAGCTTCTCGTGAAAGCAAATGCTGCCAGGTCTCGTGGGGCATGGTGACTTCTGGGGTGTTTTCGACAGTGTAAATTTTGTCCTCAGGCTTAATAAACACAGCAATGGCATTTAAGGTCGTGGTTTTGCCTGATGCGGTTTCTCCACAAACAAAAAGATTCATCCCATTTTCCAAACAAATCCATAGATATGCTGCCTCTTCTGAGCTCATGGTTCCCCAGTTTACAATTTGGGTTACACTTACTGGGACCTCTGCGAATTTTCGGATGGTGAAGCTTGACCCCTCAAGACTAATGTCCCGTCCATAAATAAAGTTACTTCGTGACCCATCTGGCATCATTGCGTCAATAACAGAATGTGCATCTGAAGCAGGACGCTCAACACGCTCGGTGGTTTCAACAATATAGCGGTTAAGTTCTTCATCATCTTTAAATTCAATGTTAGTATACACCATCCCAAAGATTTTATGGACAATAGAAAGTGCCCCTACACCTGTACAATGGATATCTTCAAGGTAGGAATCATTAAAGACAGGTTCAAGTTTTCCATACCCGACACGATTTCTAATGATGTAGTAGCGGATAATGTCATTTTCTTGCTGGGTCAGTCGTATTTTTGTTGAAAACGCGTCAAAAATACTGGTTTTGTTTGTAGTTTTTACCTCGATAATTTTATCAAGCAGCTGCACTAAAATTTCAGTAATATTTGTGTTCTTGTCAGGAATAGGCAAGGTATGTGCGACTTCTACCAGCTTATCTAAAATCTGATTGTACAATTTTTGCTCTCTCTCATTCATTACCGGTTCAATGACAATATAGCGCATTCCCCTCCCTTCTTCAAGATAGATATGCACAAAAATCGGATCTCCAATAGGATAAACAATATTTGGGCGCTTGATAGCTTTATGGCTGCGCTCAAGCTTGGTAATATACTGAGGCTCACCCATCTTCTTAGTAACCTCTTGAATATAATTTCTAAAATGAGGATACTTTTCCATTGCTTCCTGCATGGTTTGCGTCTTATGCAGGTTTTTTGCTTCTCTTCGATGTTCCATAAGGATTGTCACCACAACAACGATGCACAACAACCGCAGGAACGGTGCATCAATACTTTATTACTGCAGTAAACAGCACAAAGACAAAATACAAGATAACACCAACACACGCAATGAGTAAAACCTTCGGCTGAGCCCTAATGGTTTTAACTTAAACTTGCAATTTCAATGGTCAGCCCGCTTCCTGGCTTAACACTAAAGGGGAATTCCAAGGTTACGGAATTTTCAGCACCGCGAAAACGATTGACACTAACAACATTCAGGATATTACCCAGCACATTTTTAGACTGGGTAACAACATACATATCTGCAATGCTTCGCAAGATTTTAATAAAATCCTGAGGAATAAGATTGGGGTCAATTGCAACAATCACGATTTTACCCATGTTTGTAAGTGTCTTAAAAAATTTAACAATGGTAAAAATTTTTTCTCTGCTAAACTCTTCCTGAATAAGCAAGTAGGAAAGGGTATCAAAAATAATGATTTCTTTTTCAAAAATTTTCTTGGTTTTGATCAGCTTATCAATGCTGGTCTTACGCAATTTAACTTTGCCGATGCTTGGAAACATCGGAATAAACAACAACTCTTCATTAAGCATATGCTCAGTAATATCATACCCTAACGAGTACATTTGGTTAACAAATCCCATTGTACTAAGCTCTGTGCTAACATAGGTAACCGTGGCATGGTTTTGCAAAAAACCATAGGTAAAGCGCTGACAAAGGATGCTCTTGCCACCGCCATCATTCCCCTCAATTAAAAAAATACTTGACCGGGGAATACCGCCACCTAATTTCTCTGAAAGCTGGTCTCTGCGAAGCTTAATTGAAATTGTTTCCATAACAATGTCATCTCTTTTTTTGCTTTGGATGCTTTGATATGCTTTGCTTGTGATGCTGCTTTCCTGGGAATGAGAGGAAGGCTCTAATCAATACGGAAGCGTGATATGACAAAACAGTTAGGATGAAACAAAAATAATTTCAGCACTTTTAATGCCATAGGGGGTAACCAGCTCAAGATAATGATACCCTGGCGATAACTGACCAAAAAGAACAATTGCTAAGGTTTCTTTTTGGTCCCAATGAAGGGGATTAATGATATTATCCTGCTGAAGGGTAAACGTTCTGTTGCTTGGACTGCGAGGAATGCGTTGATTGTCAAGGTACAGCTCTAGCTCATCAGGCAACAACGAGGTTGCGCCGGTATTTTTTGCATAAATAAGGGTTTGCATCAGGGTTGCATTGTAGGTAGCATTCATAATCTGAATGTTGGTATCTAAACGCTGGCGAATACGCTGTTCCTGCAATTCTAAAATAAGGTTGGATTCAAGCACTGAACTGCGATAGGTAACAATCACGAGGGCAAGCAACCCAATCATAGTAAAGACGACCATTACCTGCCCTACAATGCTACTGATTCCCATGGTATTGCCCTTGCTGGTAGTGCTTTGCTGTCAACGATACCCTAGCTATGTTGAAAACTCAGCTGTTGCAAGACCTCCATAATTTGTGCTTACGACAAGGGTATGCAACGTATTGCTTGGCAAAGGCTTAAAGATAGTAATTTTGATTTTTTCTTTAGGATCCCATTTGCCAAGATTATGCTTTTCTGTATCTGCAATCAGTTCAATAGTCCTGTTGCTGGTGTTTCTGGGAATACGCTCATTGTCAAGATACAAATCAATATCATCAAGCACTAAAATCGTCTTTCCTAAGTTTTCAAGGTATGCAATGGTTCGATTAGTACTATTATGATAACTAACAACTTCAATACCAATAGCTGTTTTTAGCTGATTTGCCAAAAACTGTTGCTGGGTTGTTAATGCACTGCTGGTACTATCAACATAATTGTTAAAAACCCCAACAACCGCGGTACTAATGACCAGCACACCAATAAACATAATCAAATGGCTAATAGGAGTTGAAGCGCCCATCGTTACATTCCCTTAAATCCATAAAAAACCATACCTGACCTTTAAACAAAGATACCATAACCCTAAATTCAATTTTTTTAAAGTATTTTTAAATTACATTTAATACAACCAATATACAATTTTGTATACAAAATTACAAATATTATGTAACAACAACTATATAAATTTTTTTATTCTGTTTTTCGAAGAAACCGAAAAAACGATACATTTATATATTTATCAGTATAAAAAAAAGAAAAAAATGGAAGAAGAAATTGATTTTGACCTCAAAAAAATAAAATATTGTGTGTATTATAATGCAGAGAATTACGCAATTTTAGATATTCTTCCAAAGGAGCTTGATGAGCAATTCCGCTCCCGCCTCGTGATGATGTGGTCTGAGCAAATTCCAAGAGAAATCCTGCTTACTTTAAGTAGTAATGGAGAGATGAGTGCAACACAAATTAGAGAAATTATAGGGCATAGCAGCTCAACACTGCATGAAAATATTAAAAAATTGGAAGAGTTTGGCCTTGTTGAAACTGAAATTAGTTATGTGGGGAATAAACAACGCATGATAAAGCCAAAAGTGCTTTTTATCAGCAAAAATCCTAAGTTTCGGAGGATGTTGCAGCGATTTTTTCAGGGGCTCTATATCGAAGATGAAAAAATGAAAAAAATCCTGGGTGTGCTTAATGCAAACCCTGACAAATATTTCACTGCAGATGAATTGAGCCTTAAGACAGGCGTTCCTGCAGATGAAATCGAGCTTTTACTAAGCACCTGGGATAGCCAACTTTCAAGAAGTTTTACTGACTTTTTGAAAAAAAAGCCATTTGAAAAAAAAACCCTGTATAAAGCTGCAAAATAAAACCTAAAAAAGCAAGGTGCAAAAGAACCGAACCCTAAACAACAACCGCCTTGCTTCAAGAGTACCTGATAATAACTATAAAAACCACTTATAATAACCACTCAGGTGCTTATTCCATCTGCCTTGTCCTACCACTTTTTTTTCTTTTTTTTTCTTTTAGTTTTTTTCGTTTTCTTTTTTTCTTTTAATCTTTTAATGATTCTTTAGTTTTAGCTTTTAAACGACTAGCTGGTTCCAAGTACCACACTTGATTGCACAAACATAACTGCATTTCAAAAGATTTGATTGCATTGGATTGCAGTGCGTAAGCGATCAACCCCTGTTTTTTCTTGTTTTTTTCCTAGTACATTTTCCATTACGCTGTGTTTCCCTGAAAATGTGTAAACAAGAAGTCCTCTACTACCTTCATGGATCACGATTAGCATAAAACAACGAAGAATAAAAAATAAGAAAAAAACAAAACAAAGAAACAGAAAGTATTATAAAAAACAAGCCATCATCCAAATAGGTATGGCTTCTGTACCAGTTGCAGCATTTGCATCACTTGGTTTTGGAACTGCAGGAATTCCATTAAGCACACCACAGCGTAGCATTCTTACTGCAATGCCTTACCTTTCTAAACTTGGATTACAGGGGATGGAACTTGAATTTGTCCATAGCATTACCCTTTCAAAAGAAAAAGCAAAAGAAGTCAATACCCTTATCAAGAACTATAAGCTTTCCTTAACTTGCCATGGCCAATATTATATTAACCTTAATGCAAACGATGAAGAAAAAGCCCAGGCTAGTGTAGCAAGAGTGCTTAGTGCTGCAAAACGCGCATACGAAGCAGGAGCCTACAGTGTAACCTTTCATCCCGCATATTATCTTAACCAAGATAAAAAAACTGTGTATCAAACGGTCAAAAAACGGCTGCAAACAATTGTGCAATCCCTCAAAGATGAAAATATACCTATCTGGGTAAGCCCTGAAACAACAGGAAAAGAAACGCAGTTTGGCTCTATCCAAGAACTGGTGCAACTAGCAGCTGAAGTAGATTGGGTGATGCCTTGTATTGACTTTTCACATTTGCATGCAAGAACAAACGGCAAATATAATTCCTATGAGGAAACTGCGCAAGTGCTTGAGCTTGTTGAAACCCACCTTGGAAAAAAAGCCTTGAAACGAATGCATATCCATATGTCAGGCATTGCCTACAATCAAAAGGGAGAACGCAACCATTTAATCCTAAGCGAATCTGACCTTCGCTACAAAGAAATTCTTCGTGCATGCAAAGAGTACGCGATTGCTGGAATGGTGATTTGCGAATCTCCAAACATTGAAGAAGATGCCATCCTATTAAAAAAAACCTACGATGCGCTCTAAAACACCCAAAAGATTGCCAATCGCTCAAAAGGATGGTAAAGGAAACTAGGGTATCGTAGTACTCCTGATTCCCTTGCAAACAAGAACGTAGGAAATATCGTGAAAAAAACCCAGCAACGCATCAACAACAATGGCAAAAACAGCAAAACACTACAGCCTTAGTGCACTTGACCTGCATTATCTGATTAAAGAATGGAAAGAACAAGACATCCTACCAGATGCAAGAATTGATAAAATCTACCAGTATGATGAAACGGTTGAAATAGGGCTGTATAAAACAGGCAAAGGATCGCTACGCCTTGTCTATAAAATGCCAAGCTTACTGTACACCACAGAAAAAAAAGAAACAATGCCAAAAGAACTGCCTGG